>CAVJKE010000075.1:0-8408 GCA_963649695.1 bacterium | reverse complement strand
CTGTGGGAGAGGACGGAGGTGTTGTAGACCTCGCCGTCGGCAGTGATGCCGACCATCAGCACGAGAGGACCGCCGAAACCGACAGCCGTGGACTTCACGGCGTAGGCGGCAGGAACGCCGTCCTTGGTGCTGACATAATATTCAGAAGCCATTCCGCCGACTTCGACGGGCATCGCCTCCGAAAGTTCGCCGCCTTCGGGAAGGACGGCACCGATCGAGGCTTTGAGGATGTCCGCGTTGGCTTTGTCGATAGGCTCTTTGGTCAGGGCGTAGATTCCACCCAGAAGAGCGGAGCAGACAAGGCTGACAACCGTCAGGCAGACCACCATTGAAGTAAGATTTGATTTCACAGCCATAGCCTATGCCCTCCCGTATTTTTTCTGGTGGAACCACTTGTTGAGAAGCGGAACGACCGAGTTCATTATAAGAATAGCGAAGCTCACGCCTTCAGGATAAGAGCCGAAGTACCTGATCATCAGGGTAATGAAACCTATTCCCACGCCATAGACGACGCAGCCCTTCGTGCTCATAGGAGAGGTGACGTAGTCGGTCGCCATGAAGCAGGCGCCGAGGATCAGACCGCCGGAGAGAAGGTTGAACACAGGATCGGTGAACCTTGAAGGGTCGGCGAGCCAGAAGATGCAGGACACGGCGGCGACGGTGCCGAGTATCGACAAGGTAGTCCACGGTTTGATGACCTTGCGCACCAGCAGGTAGACGAAGCCGAGCAGGAGCGCTATGGCGCAGGCCTCACCGGCAGAGCCTCCGACGTTGGCGAAGAGCATCTGTGAATATGAGTACCCGTTCGCGGCCATTATGTCGGTCACGGAAGCGCCGCTCATAAGGCCTTCGTTGATGGTTCCCAGCGGAGTCGCTCCGGTCACGGCGTCGGCTCCGAAAAGGCCTCCAGGAATCTTCCAGGTGGTCATGTAGGTAGGGAACGAGATCAGAAGGAACACACGGCCCACGAGAGCCGGGTTGAAGATGTTCTGGCCAAGGCCTCCGAAGGTCATCTTGGCGACACCGATGGCCACGACGGCACCGATGAAGACCACCCACCACGGAGTGGAGGACGGCAGGTTAAGAGCGAGCAGCACGCCAGTGACGGCGGCTGACCAGTCCCCTATCGTGGACGGCCTCTTAAGCAGATATTTAGTGATCAAAAACTCCACAGCGACGCAGGAGAGGACGCTGACCGCGAGCACCAGCAGTTCGGAGAGGCCGTAGAACACGACCGAGACGATGACAGCAGGCAGCAGGGCGATCACCACATCCCTCATCAAGACCGGGGTGGTGGTCTTGGAATGAATGTGTGGAGAAGGTGAAACCAACAATCTATCCATATTCTTAAACAGTTTTTGCTTTAGCGGCTTCCGCTGCGGCCTTGGCTGCCGCGGCGCGTGCCTTGATTATTCCGAGAACCTGGCCTCTCGCCTGGCTGATGATGTCAAGAAGAGGGATGTAGGAAGGGCAGGTGTACAGGCAGCAGCCGCACTGTATGCAGTCCTGCGCGGCGGCGGCCTCCAGCCCCTCGGTGTCGCCGGCCTTGGCCAGACGATAGAGAAGGAACGGCTCGAGACCCATAGGGCAGGCCTCGGCGCACTTGCCGCAACGGATGCAGTTGCCGGCCGGATGCCTCTTGGTCTGCTCCTCGGTGAGGAACAGCAGGGCTCCCGTGCCTTTCAGGGTGGCGGCGTCGAGATTGGCGACGGCCTTGCCCATCATAGGACCTCCGCTGATGACCTTGACGGCATCGGCAGGGACTCCTCCGAGATAGTCGATGATGTAGCGCAGAGGTGTGCCGACCCTCACGAGCAGGTTGGCCTGCTTAGGGAAGCACTCTCCGGTGACAGTCACGGAATTGTCGATCAGAGGCTTGTTCTTCTGCACAGCGTCGTAGACCGCGAGAGCCGTGGCGACATTCTGCACGACGGCGCCCACATCGATAGGCAGGCCGCCGGACTTCACCTGACGGTGCATCACGGCGTCGATCAGCTGCTTCTCGCCGCCTTCCGGGTACTTCTTCATCAGAGGAAGAACCTCGATGCCTTCGTACTTGGAGGACTTGCCCTTCAAGTCAGCGATGACTTTCTGAATATGCTCGATCGCCTCAGGCTTGTTGTCCTCGATGGCGATCGTGGCCTTGGCCACGCCGAGAGACTGCTTGATGATGGCCGTGCCGACCACGACCTGCTCACCCTTCTCGAGAAGGGTGCGGAAATCGGAAGTCAGATAAGGCTCGCACTCGCAGCCGTTGATGATCAGCATCTCGCACTTCTTTCCAGGAGGCGGGCTGAGCTTGACATGGGTCGGGAAGGTGGCTCCGCCGAGTCCGACGACTCCGCCGAGACGGATCTTCTCTATGATGGCCTTGCCGTCCTCAGGGATCTCGGTCACAAGAGTGTCCGACCTGTCGATGCTTTCAAGCCACTCGTCGCCTTCGACAGCGATCTCGACATAGGTCTGGGTGTTGCCGGCGAGGTCCTTTCTCGGTCCGATGGACTTGACCGTACCCGAAACGGAAGAGTGGATGAAGGCTGACATGAAGCCGCCAGGCTCACCGACCGGCTGGCCGACCTTCACCTTGTCGCCCACGGCCACAACCGGCTTGGCCGGAGCGCCGATGTGCTGGGACAGGGAAATGTACACGGTAGGAGGCAGCGGGAGAGCCTCGATGGCGCAGCCGCGCGAGATCTTGGCGTCATCCGGATGCACACCTCCGATTGAGAATGTTCTTTTAGCCATTGTTCTGATCCTCCTTGTTAACGGCGGCAGCAGCCGCGGCAGCGGCCTCCCTCGCCTTCTTCTGACGCTCCTGTACGCGGGCCTTGACGGCATCCTTGTCCAGAGGCTTAGGGAAATTGACACCTACGATGGCTCCGGTAGGGCACATAGCCTCGCATTCGCGGCAAAGCTTGCACTTGGTGTAGTCGATGTAGGCGACATTGTTCTCGACGACGATAGCGCCGTGGGTGCAGGTCTTGGCGCAGATGCCGCAACCGATGCAGCCGGCGGAGCAGGCCTTCTTGACGGCCGGACCCTTGTCCTTGTTGACGCAGGTCACATACATACGCATCCCGCGCGGACCCTTGGCCCTGAGTTCGATGATGGACTTAGGACAGGCCTTGACGCAGGCGCCGCAGGCCGTACACTTCTCCTGGTCGACCTCAGGCAGACCTGTCTCGGGATTCATCGAAAGAGCCCCGAACTGGCAGGCGGCCACACAGTCGCCGCAGCCCAGGCAGCCGAATGAACAGCCGGTGTCTCCGGCGTAGAGGGAGGCCTTCACCTTGCAGGAAGCCACTCCGTCATATTCATTCACCTTCGGTCTGGCGGCGCAGGTGCCGGCGCAGCGGACCACCGCCACCATCGGCGCTTTCTCCTTGACCTCATAGCCAAGGATGGCCGCGACCTTTTTCATTGTCTCATTACCACCAACAGGACAATAGTTGTTGTCCAGATTCGGGGCTTTCACCGCGGCTTCCGCGAAAGCGTGGCAGCCGGCGAAACCACAACCGCCGCAGTTGGCGCCGGGCATTGTCTTTTCAACCTCCTCGATGCGCGGGTCCTCTTCGACCTTGAAGCGCTGCGCAACAAGGTAGAGGGCCAACGCCAGCAGGAGGCCGAGCCCCGTGATGACTACGATGGTCCAGATGATTGTTGTTGTCATTATAAAGCCAAATAAATAGTTATTTCCTTATATAAAACACATACCCTTCCGCCAGACGGTCCCGGAGGAAGTAAAGTATGAGGTAATACACAGCGACTCCCCCGACCGCCGCCAGTCCGCAGACCAGCTCGCCAAGGCCAATCGATGACAAAGATAGCACTAAAATCAATAAAATCAGCAAAGGAATCACATAAGATAGCAAAACCGCCTTCATTCCCATCTTGCGGGCGAGGGCCACCGTCACCTCCTGTCCGACGGCATAGCGGGACGGGAAAGGGTCGGTCACCTCGATGATCTTTTTCTTCGCTTCGGACGACCCGCAGAGCCCCGCCGCGTGGCAGGTGCCGCAAGCCGAAGACGAGACGATCCTGACCAAGACCTTTCCGTCCCCGGTCGAGACCACCTCGCCTTTATGTGTTATTTCCTCCATAAACAGACCTCAACTTTTACAACTCCGCCAGCGTTCGCTTTGTCACTCTCCGGACGGCTGGACTATCGATGAAAAAGGATGCTTCAGCTCGACCGCGCTTCTCAGCCTCCCCTGTACCTGCCCGACCTTCAGAGGGGCCGAGAACCAGACAGGAATATGGTTGCCGTCGTCCGTGAACCAGCCGTAGAGGTCGGAGTCCCCCGAGAACACCTCACCGGAGACGACCTCGAAACTGAACTTGAGACATCTGACGACCCCGATGTCGGGGACATTCTTGTTCTCTTTGCCTAAGTACCTGAAATGCAAGGTGTAGACATCATCGTCGACCGCGAACGTCATCGGATAGTCACCGCCTTCCTTGAGCCTGGACACATCGATGTTGCGCAGCACATAGTACATAAGCGGGATGTCGTAGGTGCAGGCGTCGAGCGGAAGCGTGGCCGAGAACTCCCCTTTCCTCGAGTTGCTCAGGGAAGCGTTGATGTGGCTGTCCCCAGAGCCGCGGACATAGGCGTAGAGATTCGTGCAGGTGTACTTGCCCTCCCTGGCGAACCTTGTGAACTTCACCGGATTGAGACCGTCGCGGGTGAACCAGGAATCGAGATCCTCCTTGACGCGGAAGAATTTCTCGTAGAATTTCTGGGTCTTGCCGGTCAGCGAGGCGTGGAACACCTTCTTTCCGTTCAGGACGGTGGTGTCCAGCTTCAGCGTGGCCTGCGCGACGTCGGCGTTGACGACGCCCCATTTGTAGTGGATGGTGAAGACAAGGGTCTCGCCGCCTTTGAAGGCGAGATTCTTCTCCGAAAGATTACCGACAGGGATGCATTTGTTCTGCCCCGCGGCCGCGCCGGCTATGATGAATATGCCGGCAAGCGCGGCGATGATTCTTGAGGCTTTCATCAGAAATCAGGATTAGCGTCAAACTCTCCTCCCCCTCCGAAATCCGAATTCATGGCTGACTCCGTGCCGCCCATCTGCTCGGCCTGGGCCGTCAGCGAATCACCCGGCTCGACGAAACGCACCTGCTCCGCCTTGAAGAGCATGTCGATGTCGCAGACCTCGCCGTTACGGTGCTTGGCGATGATGATCTGGGTGGTCTCCTTGCCGTCCGGAGTCTCGCCAAGTCCAACATAATCAGGACGATGTATGAATATGACCATGTCGGCGTCCTGCTCGATGGAACCGGACTCCCTGAGGTCGCTGAGCTGCGGCTTGCCGCTTCCGCCGGTCCTCTTGACAGCGTCTCGGGAGAGCTGTGACAGGGCGATGATCGGCACGTTGAGTTCCTTGGCCGTGGCCTTGAGGGTTCTTGAGATGGCAGCGACTTCCTGCTCACGCATCCCCCTGAGTTCGGCCGGTCCCTGGATCAGCTGGAGGTAGTCCACGATCACAAGACGGACTCCCTTGGACTTCACCAGACGCTTGATCTTCGTACGGAACTCCATAAGCGGGATGCTCGGAGTGTCATCTATGTACAGAGGGGCCTTGGACAAAGCCGCCAGACGGGTCTCAAGCTGCTGCCAGTCCCACGGGTCAAGCTTGGTGCCGCCCTTGAGCTTGTCGCCGGAGAGGCCGGACTCAGTGGTCATAAGCCTCATCACAAGCTGCAGCGCCGACATTTCCAGCGAGAACACGGCCACCGGCATATGATAGTCCACGGCGGCGTTCCTGGCGAGGTTCAGCGCGAACGCTGTCTTACCCACGGAAGGTCTGGCCGCAAGGATGATGAGGTCGGATTTCTGCCAGCCTCTCGTGACACGGTCAAGAGAGATGAATCCGGAAGGAACACCGCTCAGGCCTGAGATCTCCTGGTTGTGTTCGATCTCCTTCATCGCGTCGTTGATCAGCGAGCCGACTTCCTGCACATCCTTCTTCAGGTTGCTCTGGATGGCGTTGTAGATCTTGGACTGGGCCGCGTCGATGAGGTTGTCGACCTTTATGGAATCGTCATAGGAATCCTTGAGTATCTCGTAGGACGCTGTGATCAGGTCCCTCTGGATGCTCTTCTGCTTGAGGATCTTGATGTAGTACTCGATGTGGGCGGCGGCCCCGACCTTCTGGGAAAGGCTGACCAGAGCCACAGGGCCTCCCACGGCCTCGAGATTGCCTTTGGAAGAGAGTTTCGAACTCACGGTCACGATGTCCACGGACACGTGGTCG
The DNA here is from genome assembly GCA_963649695.1 of bacterium. Lineage (GTDB taxonomy): Bacteria > Bacteroidota > Bacteroidia > Bacteroidales > UBA932 > Cryptobacteroides. Next base: position 2,148 of record CAVJKE010000075.1, on the reverse strand, counting down.
TTCACAAGCTCGCTCATCGCCTCGAAGATCATCTTGTGGCGAGGAGAGTAGAAGCAGGAGGCTGAAAGTTCCTCGAGCGCCATGTCCACGGACGCAGGCTCAATCAGCATCGCGCCAAGCACGGCCTCTTCAACGTCAAGGGCTTGAGGGGGTTTGTTACCCAACTCCATCACACGCCCGAGGTCGTCAAGGTCGACCGGCTTCGCTTTTTTCTTGGATTTAGCGGGCTGGTCAGGCATATCGACTTGATTTTCAGATTGTTCCGGCCTACTCGAAATCAGGGTTGACGATGATCCTGCCGCAGTGCTCGCAGATGACCAGTTTCTTGTTGGAAGCGATGTCGACTAGACGCTGAGGCGTCACTGTGTTGAAGCAGCCTCCGCAGGAGTCTCCATTGTAGACGGAAACCACGGCGAGGTGGTTGTGGACGCTGGCGCGGATCCTGTCGTAGGCGCTCATCGTCCTCTCGTCGATCTTCTTGGCGCAGTCCTCGCGGACGCCGCGGAGTCTCTTCTCCTCCTTGGAGGTCGACTCGACGATCGTGGCGAGTTCCTCTTTCTTGGCCTTCAGGTCATCGTTCCTTACGGAGATGTAGTCCTTCAGGGAATCTATGTCGGCCTTCTTCTCGGAAATGGCCGCCTTGGTGTCGACGATGTTCTTCTGCGCGATCTGACGGAGAAGGTTCTGGTTCTCGATCTCCTTGTTGATGGAGTCGAACTCGCGGCTGTTGGAGATGTCGTTCAACTGCTTCTGGTACTTCTCGATCTGCTCGTCGCACTCGACCATACTCTGCCTGTTCTCGGCGATGGTCGTGTTGTAGGCCTCGATGACAGCCGCGTCCTGGGCCTGGCGGGCCTTCAGGTCGGCTATCTCGTTCTCAAGTGCCTCGACCTCCGAAGGAAGCTCGCCGCGCAGCTGCATGATCTTGTCAATGGCGGAATCCGCCTCCTGGAGCGCGTAGAGTGTCTTGAGTTTTTCCTCGACGCTGATTTCCGAATCAGCGAAGCTCTTCTGGAGGGAGACGAAGGTCTCTCTCTGGTCTATAGGGGTCTCGACTTTCTTGATTTTTTTAGTTGCCATAATCGTAGCTATCTGACTAATAATAATATACCGGATTACTTGTCACCAGATTCCTGCTGGTGCGGATTGCAAAGGTAGGAAAATTTTTCTGTAACAGAGTAAATAAAATATCCACAATTTCCACTTCGCCTTCAAAATGGCCTATGTCAATGACCATAAAATCTTTAGTTGTGAAGAAATGATGGTAGGAAACATCACCGCAGAGGTAGGCCTGCGCGCCCGCCTTGCGGGCGTCCTCGATAAGCGATCCGCCTGCCCCGCCGCACATAGCCACGCGGCTCACCGGCACGTCCGGCAGCCGGGAACTGCGCAGAGCCTTCAAGGCGAAACGCGACCTGACATATTCAATGAAGGAAGCCCCGTCCATAGGTTCCGGAAGGTTTCCCACCGCGCCTAGTCCGTAGCCGCCCGGCTCGAGGTCGAGCACTTCGACGCCGGTGAGTCCGAGCCGGCGAGCCATAGCCCCGCTGACTCCCCCGATCACCTTGTCCGCCGTCGTGTGCGCGGCATAGACGGCGACCCCTCCGGCGATGGCCTTCATCACGGCGAGTCCCGTCGGATCGTCAGGGGAAATCTTTTTCAAGCCATTGAATATCAATGGATGATGCGTCACTATCAGGTCCGCTCCGACGGCGACGGCCTCATCGACCAGTTCCGGCGTGCAGTCAAAACCGAGAAGAATCCCGTGGACCTCCTGCGAAGGAGAACCGACAATCAAGCCGCTGTTGTCCCAGGATTCCTGGATGGAAAGCGGAGCGAAATCCTCTATGACAGAGGCGATGTCCTTGACCGTCAGCATCTCACAGGGATTTTTTAACCTCGACCAGCTGCTTGCGGATCTCCTTGAGGCTGTCCAGCACCTTGACACGGCCGTCGACGGACTTTCTCTCGGCGGCCAGTTTCTTCGAAGCGCCCTCGAGGGTCAGTCCCTGCTCCTTGACAAGCAGGTGGATCTGCTTGAGGCAGTCAAGGTCCTCGGCCGTGTAGAGGCGGTTGCCCTTGGCGTTCCTCTTCGGCTTGATGAAACGGGAGAACGAGTTGGACCAGAATCTCACGAGAGAGGTCTGT
>CAVJKE010000074.1:0-8419 GCA_963649695.1 bacterium | reverse complement strand
CTCCGTCACATAAGTGACGGGAAATAAGGTGTTTCGCACATGCGAAACTTAAATCACTTAAGATTTGATTCATCAACATATTCATAGAATGACATTGAAAAGAACATTTTTTGCGGTTCTGGCGCTGGTCTGCGTTCCGTGGCTCGCCTCCGCCGCACAGAAAAACTGGACGCTTTCGTCTCCTGACGGGAAAATCGTGACCGAAGTCACAGCCGGTGACGGGATAAGATATTCAATAAGCCGTTGCGGGGTCGCATTGCTTGACCCTTCCGAGATTTCCGTCACTTTCGAGGACGGGACGGTCTTCGGCGGTGCGGACAAGGTCAGGAAAGCCCGGACGGGCAGCCATCAGGAATCCGGAATTCCGGCGTACAACTACAAGAAAGCCTCCTTTGACAATGTCTACAATTCTCTGACGCTTGAATTCAAAGGCTACAACATCGAGTTCAGGGCTTTCGACACAGGAGTCGCCTACAGGTTCGTCTCGACCGCCAAGAGCGGCGAGTCCACCGTCACCGACGAGCTGGCCGAGTTCAATTTCGCCCAGGACTGGACAGCCTGGGTGCCTTACATCAGGGTCAAGGATTTCAGTTCCTTCAAGAAACAGTTCGTCAACTCCTTCGAGAACACCTACGAGCATATTCATCTGTCCGAGATGGATCCGGCGAGGCTCGCCTTCCTTCCGCTGACGGTGGATGCCGAGGACGGAGTGAAGATCGTCATCACGGAGTCCGACCTGTTCGGCTACCCGGGGACTCTGCTCAACGGGCAGGGAAGCAAGGAGCTGAAAGGCATCCACGCCCCTTACCCTTCCGGACTGAGGCCTAACGGGGTCTATGTCTATCAGGATATGGAATATGCCGACTACATCGCCAAGGTGCAGGCCGGGCAGAAATTCCCGTGGAAGGTCATCGGAATCACTCCTGACGCCAAGTCGCTGATGGATCTCGACCTGGTCTGGCAGCTTGCCACTCCTGCTGACAAGGACACGGACTGGAGCTGGGTTAAGCCTGGCAAGGTGGCCTGGGACTGGTGGAACGACTGGAATCTCTACGGAGTCGATTTCAAGACCGGCATCAACACCCAGACCTACAAGTACTACATCGACTTCGCCGCCGCCCACGGACTTGAGTACATCATTATGGATGAGGGCTGGGCGCAGAAGGCGAAGGCCAACCTCTTCCTGATCAATCCTGATGTCGACCTTGAGGAACTTGTCTCCTATGCGGCCGGGAAGAATGTAGGCATCATCCTCTGGGCCAGCTACAACAGCATAGTCAAGAATCCTGAGAAGGCGATGTCGCACTATTCCAAGATGGGCTTCAAGGGCTTCAAGATCGACTTCATCAACAGGGATGACCAGCAGGCCGTGCAGTTCTGCGAACGGATGGCGAAGATCGCCGCCGAGAACCATCTGCTGATCGATTTCCACGGAGTCTACAAGCCTGCGGGCATCCAGCGGACCTATCCGAACGTGCTGAATTTCGAAGGAGTTTTCGGCCTTGAGCAGATGAAGTGGGCCGCTGTGGAGTACGACCAGGTCACCAACGATGTGACCCTTCCTTTCGTCAGGATGGTGGCCGGTCCGATGGACTACACCCAGGGTGCGATGCGCAACGCCGCCAAGGGCAACTACCATCCAATCAACAACGAGGCGATGAGCCAGGGCACCCGTTGCCGTCAGCTCGCTGAATATGCCATTTTCGAGGCTCCTCTCACGATGCTTTGCGACTCTCCTTCCAACTATATGGCGGAACCTGAGTGCACTGAATTCATAGCCGGATTCCCTACCGTCTGGGACGAGACCGTGCCGCTCTGCGGCGAGATCGGTGAATATGTCGCCGTGGCCCGTCGCTGCGGTGACATCTGGTATGTCGGAGCGATGACGGACTGGAACGCCCGTGACCTCACTCTTGACCTGAACTTCATCGGAGGCGGGAAGATGACCGTCTTCCAGGACGGAATCAATGCCGACAAGGCCGGCAGAGACTATAAGAAGACTTCCGCGGACATCCCGGCGGACGGGATGGTGAAAATCCATATGGCTCCCGGCGGTGGCTGGGTGGCCAGAATCACCCGTTGAGAGGTTTTATGAGGAAGATACTTTTAGTTTTAACCGTTCTGGCGGCTTCGCTGTTTCTTTCTTCCGCGGCGGCCGAGGCTAAGTCAGACAACGCTTCCGTGATGTCGTTCAACATCAGGGTCCAGTTTCCATCCGACACCGGAAAGTACAACTGGGAGAGCCGGAAGAATGCCTGTGTCAAGGCCATAAAGAAGAATTTCCCTGACATCCTGGGTCTCCAGGAGGCTTCCGCCGACCAGAAATTATTTCTGGTCAACAATCTGAGCCGCTATTCGATGGTCGACGGGAGTGCGAAGCCCGGTGACATAAACGGAGTGACTGAGACAGGTTATAATCCGATTCTGTTCAGGGCGGACAAATTCGAGCTGCTTGACTACGGGTCTTTCTGGCTCAATGAGGACCAGACTTCGAGCAAGAAAGGCTGGGACGCCGACTATGCCAGAAACACCAATTGGGTGAAACTCCGTTTCATCAAGTCTGACAGGATCATATTCGTGTTCAACACTCAGTTCGACCACGCCGGGGCGGTGGCGAGGCGGGAGAGCGCTTCCCTGATGGTGGACAAGATCAAGGAGATCGCCGGCGATGACGCCGTGGTCTTCGTGACCGGAGATTTCGGCACGGACGGCGGTGACAAGGGCCTGCGGAGTCTTACGGACTACCTCAAGCAATCTTACAGGACGGTGAAGAAGGCCGACAAGACGGCTTCATTCAATGATTTCGGCAGAAAGGGCGGGAAGTCTGTCACGACGGACCTGATCCTTTACCGCAATTCGGAGGCTGAGTCTTACTATGTCATCGACAGCCGTAAATTCGGTGTGGACTACATCTCGGACCATTATCCTGTGATGTCGGAATTCTCGATCGGTAAGAAGGAAAAGTAAACGGAGTTTACCGCCGCGTCTTTCTTCTGTAGACGACGAAGGTGTAGTTGAAACCTGTCTCTGGGTCGGTGGCTTCGGGTGTAGCCGATTCGGCTTCCCAGATGGCCGGGTCGATCAGCGGAAAGAAGGTGTCCGCTCCGGAAATGATTGTGCGGACGTGCGTTATGTAAAGTTTGTCGGCCGTCGGCAGCGCCTTCCTGTAAGTCTCTCCGCCGCCGATGATGAACAGTTTCACATCCTCTCCGGCGTGGTCCTTTTCAATCAATGAATATGCTGTCTCGAGTCCGTCCGCTACCTTGACGCCTTCCGGAATGTCTTTCCATCCGCGGGTGCTGACCACGACATTGTCCCGTTTGGGCAGAGGCTTGCCGCCTATGGAAAGGAATGTCCTGTAGCCCATCAGGACTGGATTTCCGGACGTGGTCCTGCGGAAATACTTCATGTCCTCGGCTATGTGCCAGAGAAGGCCGTTGTCCTTGCCTATCGCTCCGTTGTCAGCCACGGCCGCTATGATGCACTTTTCCATTTTTCACTTAACTTTCGCTTGTAATAAAATGCCTGTGACGATGGAAATATATAATATTCATCAGACGGCCACAGGGGCCTTGATCGCCGGCCACGGGTCGTAGCCTTCAAGGGTGAAGTCCTCGTAGGTGAAGTCGAAGATGCTCTTGACTTCAGGGTTGAGGATCATCTTCGGGAGAGGTCTCGGCTCGCGGCTGAGCTGCTCGCGGACCTGGTCGAAATGGTTGAGGTAGATGTGGGTGTCGCCCGTGGTGTGGATGAACTCGCCGGGCTTCAGTCCGCAGACCTGTGCTATCATCATCGTCAGAAGGGCGTAGGAGGCGATGTTGAAAGGCACACCGAGGAAGGTGTCGGCGCTGCGCTGGTAAAGCTGGCAGGAAAGTTTCCCGTTGGCCACATAGAACTGGAACAGGCAGTGGCAAGGCGGCAGGGCCATCTTGTCGACCTCACCGGGATTCCAGGCCGTGACCAGCATCCGCCTCGAGTCAGGATTGTTCTTGATCGTGTCGATGACTTGGGACAGCTGGTCGATGCTCCTTCCGTCAGGCGCCGGCCATGATCTCCACTGATGGCCGTAGACAGGACCGAGGTCACCGTTCTCATCGGCCCATTCATCCCAGATGGAGACTCCGTGGTCTTTGAGGTATTTGATGTTGGTGTCGCCCGAGATGAACCACAGCAGTTCGTAGATGATGGATTTCAGATGGACTTTTTTCGTGGTGAGAAGCGGGAATCCTTCGGAGAGGTCGAACCTCATCTGATGGCCGAATATGCTTTTCGTTCCGACTCCGGTACGGTCGTGTTTTACCACTCCGTCCTCCATAATGTGACGCAGAAGCTCTTGATACTGACGCATTTTCCTGAATGATTACTGTAATGCATCCGCCTTCCGCTCCGTTTTTGTCCACGGGGCTTTCCGGGTATGCTCTGCGAAATTAATGATAATCCGCGAACGGTGCAATTCTTCCGGAAACAGAATTGCACTGAAAGCCGTTCCGGTTGTTTCTGCCTGCAAATCTGTCAGCCGACTCCCGGCCGAACCCGTCAGCCGTGGCAGATAACTACTTGATAATGAGATAGAAAAGCATATGTCTGGTACCGAAATCACGACCAGACATATGTTCTTTTCGTTGGTTGTCAGTCTCTTATCTGCCACGGGCCACGATTTACTTTTCGTCCCGCCCAACTATTACGTATGCTGAGTCGCCATGACTGACCGTCAGATTACCCGCCCGAAGAAGAATCTGTCGGATTAATGGCATTATCGGCCTAAATTCAGTATCTTTGCTTTCCAACCGGGCGGTGTGTCCGGAGATGTTGTCAACCTTTAATCTTGTGTGAAGATGTCGGAAGTTGTAAGGCCGGGGCTGTTTGGGCAAAAGCATTCCAGCCGAGATTACACAAAAGAGGCAAATTGGGGAAAGAACATATTCAACAGTCCGGATTTGTTTGATTGAGAGAACTATGGTAACGGTTGATCTGTTCTGCGGGTGCGGAGGAATGAGCAAGGGTTTTGAACTGGCCGGACATAAGGTCGTGGCCGGGCTGGACAATTGGGACAAGGCTCTGGATGTCTTCGGGCCAACTTCACCCATCCAGTGATTAAAGCCGATCTGGGAGATGTTGACGGCTCGGCCGGAATCATCGAGGGCTATAAGCCTGATATGGTCATCGGAGGTCCTCCTTGCCAGGATTTTTCATCGGCCGGGAAGCGGAATGAGGATAACGGAAGAGGTGACTTGACGGTCAGCTATGCGAAAATAATCTCCAAAGTACGTCCTGAATGGTTCGTTATGGAGAATGTCGCTCGCATCGTCAAGACAAACAAACTTGTGGAAGCCAAGGAAATATTCAAAAACGCCGGATATGGTGTGACTCAGTATGTCCTTGACGCAAGTTTATGTGGGGTGCCTCAGGCGCGCAAGAGGTTCTTCCTGATCGGGAAACAGGGAGAGGAAGACGGCTTCATGCTCCCATTCATCGAGAGAAATCTGTCCGACAAGCCGATGACGATAGCTGAATATTTCGGCGACAAGCTTGATTTTGAATATTACTACCGTCCTCCGAGAAGTTATGTCCGCCGGGGAATATTCAGTGTCCACGAGCCAAGTCCGACAATCCGTGGCGTGAACCGTCCGATGCCTCAGGGGTATAAGCTTCATCCGGTCGATCCGGTCAAGTCTCTTGACGGAATCCGTCCTCTAACCACGGAAGAAAGGAGCCGTATCCAGACTTTCCCTGAAGGTTTTGTGTTCCTGGGCAGCAAAACAGACCAGGAACAGATGATCGGCAACGCCGTTCCAGTGAATCTGGCCAAGTTTGTCGGCACGGCCATAAACGAGTACATCCGGTACAAGAAGGAGATGGAGAATGCCGTTGATGGGAAAGGTCTAAAGTCCTACAACGATTATTGGTCTGCCCGGCCTTTCCAGCCGGTGCTGCTTGACCCTGACGAGTCCGACAGCGACAGATAGTCTTTCCCCCCGTGCTGTCTTTCTTACTGCGTGGGCTACAAGGACGGCCGGCGGCAGGACTACATCAAGATCTTACGCCCGAAGAAGAACACATCAGAAGGCCTTCGGGGTTGTCGGTAAAGGGATTTTGTGATAAATTCGCGTACGGAAACATCAAAACATCTTTGAATATGAAATTGAAAACTGTGTTCGCGGCTTTAACGCTCGCATTGGCGGTGTCCTGCTCGACTTCACGGCAGGCCGCCATCCAGGTCAAGACTCCAGCCCGTCCGGCCGGACAGGAAAGCGCCCTGGGACTGACCGTCCCGGCGATGGACACCGTCCGCATAGGTTTTGTCGGCATCGGTAGCCGAGGAACGGGAGCGGTGATGAGATACACCTATATTCCCGGAGTGAAGATCGTCGCCCTCTGCGACGTGCAGCCTGGGCAGGTCGAGGCCAACCAGAAGATCCTCGAGGAAAGAGGGCTTCCGAGGGCGGCTGAATATTCAGGGTCGACCGAGGCCTACAAGGAGCTTTGCGACCGCGACGACATCGACCTCGTCTACATCTGCACCGACTGGAAACATCACGTCCCGATCGCCCTCTATGCGATGGAACACGGCAAGAACGTCGCTATTGAGGTGCCTGCCGCAAGTTCTCTCGAGGACATCTGGTCGCTCGTGAACACCTGCGAAAGGACCCGCAAGCACTGCATCATGCTTGAGAACTGCTGTTACGACTTCTTTGAGCTGTCAGCCCTCACGATGGCCCAGAAAGGCCTTCTCGGCGAGCTCATCCACGGCGAGGGAGCCTACCACCACAACCTTGACCCGTTCTGGGACAGGTACTGGAACAGCTGGAGACTCGATTTCAACCAGTCTCATAAGGGCGACGTGTACCCGACCCACGGCCTCGGCCCTGTCTGCCAGGCTATGAACATCCACCGCGGCGACCGCTTCAAGACCATCGTGGCTATGGAGACCAAGTCGGTCAACGGCACGAAGCACTACGAGGCGAGGTCCGGCGAAAAGTGCGAGGACTTCCAGAACGCCGACCTGACGATGACGATGATCACCACCGAGAACGGAAAGACCATCCTCGTCGAGCACGACGTGATGACCCCGAGACCTTACAACAGGATGTACCAGCTGGTCGGCAGCGAAGGCTATGTCGGGAAATATCCTGTCCAGCAGGTCTGCCTCAGGGAGAACGCCGGCACCGGAACCCCGACCGACTACAAGAACCCTGGAAAGGAAGTGAAGTACTCTGGAGACGAGCTCGCTAAACTTCTCGAGGAGAACCGCAGCCCGATCCTGACTCCGGAACTCGAGGCCCTCGCCAAGAAGGTCGGCGGCCACGGCGGAATGGATTTCATTATGGATTACCGCCTTGTCTACTGCCTCCACAACGGTCTGCCGTTGGATATGGATGTCTATGACCTGGCCGAATGGTGCTGCCTCACCGAACTTGGAAAAATCTCCATCGAGAACGGCAACGCACCTGTCCAGGTGCCTGATTTCACCCGCGGCGAGTGGAACAAAATCAAAGGATTCTCTTACGCTTTCGCTGAATAACGGAAGATTAGCACAAAAATTGTAGAATATGCGCCGGGCTTCAGCAAGATATTTGCAGGGAAGTCCGGCGTTAAATTACTTTAGATAATGAAAGTGTTAAAGATTTTCGCGGTTGCCGCCCTGGCAACCATCCTCGCGGCCCCTTGCCGCGCCAATGTAGCACCGGCTTGCGTACCTGCTGACCAGACATCCACAACAACCCTCACCAAGAGCAACGGAACCTCCGCTGGAGCAGCCCTCCTTTCATTGTACACCCAGTACAAGACCGACGGTAAAATCGATATGACGAACGTCAGCAACGTCGCCAATGTCGTCACTCTCGCCAACAACATCAAAGGCCTGAAGTCTTCGACCAACACCGCCAACTTCGTCAAAGGTCTGATTTCCGGCTCGAAGAAGCTTGTCAACACCAGCAACTCTTCCACCGTTCTCAGCGCTCTGAAGACGATTTCCGGTCTCGACCTGTCCTCTATGGCTTCATCTGCCAAATCATCGGCCAAGTCCGCCGCCAAGTCAGCAGCGACGACAGCTGCGACCAACATCCTTTCCAGCATAACCTCCTCGAAGGCAGGCACCCAGGCGAAAGAAGTGGCTTCAGCCGCATCGACCCTCACCTCCCTTTTCAAGACTCTCAAGAAATAAAGGTTAGTTAATGAATATATAGGGCAGGCCCCGGAAGTCCATCTGACTTCCGGGGCCTGCTTTCTTTCGGGAAACTTGCCGGCGGCGACCTTCCGATGCGGGAAGACCGGCCTTCTTTACCTGTAATCTTCGTAGTCCGGCATTCCGAGTCCGGAAAGAAGACTCTTCAGCTGCCTGTCATCCTTCGGGCAGACCAGCAGCACGTCGCCGGTGTCGACCACCACATAGTTCTCCAAGCCTTTGATCGCGTAGAGC
>CAVJKE010000073.1:0-8429 GCA_963649695.1 bacterium | reverse complement strand
TCCGGCGGCCCTGAAGGCCGACGCCAAATGGCTGAAAAGAAACGCCACCGTCCTCGTCAACGAGGACGCGTTCGACGAACTCGGCTTGAAGAAGGCCGGTTTCACGACGGACAATCCTTTCGAGGAACTTCACATCGAGGACAGGAACATCATCGTCGCTCCTATCACCAAACTGACTGAAGAAAGTCTGAAGGACAGCGGCCTTGACATCGCTTCGGTCCACAAGTGCAGGAATATGTTCACGCTCGGAATGGCCTGCTTCATCTTCAGCCGTCCGTTGGACTATGTCTACACCTATCTTGAGTCCCGCTTCGCCAAGAAGCACCCTGAGATGATCGAACCGAACCGCAAGGTCGTGAACGACGGCTTCAACTATGCCGCCAACATCCAGGCTGTGGCGGACACCTACACCGTCATCCCTGACATCAAGGAAAAAGGAACATACAGGAACATAACCGGCAACCAGGCTCTCGCCTGGGGCCTGATGGCCGCTTCGGAGAAAGCTGGTCTGCCGCTTTTCTGCGGCTCTTACCCTATCACTCCGGCGACCGCCATACTTGAAGAACTCGCTCTCCATAAGGAGTTGGGAGTCAAGACGATGCAGACCGAGGACGAGATCGCGGGCATCTGCACGGCGATCGGCGCTTCCTTCGGCGGCAGTCTTGCCGTGACGACCACTTCGGGTCCTGGCCTCTCGCTGAAATCCGAGGCTCTCGGCCTGGCCGTGATGACGGAACTTCCGCTCGTGGTCGTGGACGTACAGCGTGCCGGCCCTTGTACCGGTATGCCTACCAAGACCGAACAGGCTGACCTCAACGAGGCTCTCTACGGACGCAACGGCGAAAGCCCGATGGTGGTGATGGCGGCGCACTCGCCGGCTCACTGCTTCGACGCCGCCTTCAACGCTGCGAAGATCGCCCTTGAGCATATGACTCCTGTGATGCTGCTTTCCGAGGGCTTCCTCGGCAACGGCTCGGAGCCTTGGAAGATTCCTTCGATGAGTGAATATCCTGCCATCACCCCTCGTCTGGCCGTGGCCGACGGCGGCAAGTTCCATCCTTTCGAAAGGGATGCCGAGACTCTTGCCAGGAAATGGGCTCCGGCAGGCACTCCTGGACTTGGCCACCGCGTGGGCGGTCTTGAGAAGACCCACGAGGGAGTCCTCTCCACCGAGGCCTCAAACCACGAATTGATGGTGGCTGAAAGGGCTGAGAAGGTCGCCCGCGTGGCCGCCGACATCCCGGACCTCGAGATCGACGGACCACAGACCGGCGATGTGCTGCTGGTAGGCTGGGGAGGCACCTACGGACATATTCTTACAGCCGTGGAGGAACTCCGCGCCGCCGGGCAGACGGTCAGCCGCGTGCATTTCGACTACATCGACCCGCTCCCTAAGAACACGGAGAAAGTCTTCTCCGGTTTCAAGAAGATCATCGTCTGCGAACTCAACCGCGGGCAGTTCGCCACCTACCTCAAAGGCATATTCCCGAAATTCGACTATGTGCTTTGCGACAAGGTGCAGGGACAGGTGTTCCTCGTGAAGGAGATCATCGACGCCGTGAAGGCGGAACTTTAAAAGGACGAAGCTATGCCAAAATATTCATTGAAAGATTTCAAGAGCGACCAGGAGATAAGGTGGTGTCCGGGCTGCGGAGACTATTCCATTCTCGCCGCTCTTCAGAGGACCCTTCCGCTCGTCTGCGAGGAGAAGGGGATAGACAAGGACAAGATCGTGGTGGTGTCGGGCATCGGCTGCTCCTCGCGCCTTCCGTACTATGTGGACACTTATGGCTTCCACAGCATCCACGGCCGCGCTACGGCCATAGCGACAGGCCTCAAGGTCGCCAACCCTGAACTTTGCGTCTGGCAGGTGAGCGGTGACGGCGATGCGCTGGCCATCGGAGGCAACCATTTCATACACGCCATCCGCAGGAACATCGACGTCAACCTGATGCTCTTCAACAACAGGATCTACGGTATGACCAAGGGTCAGTATTCTCCGACATCCAAGCTGGGCGCTATCACCAAGACCTCGCCTTACGGCACGGTGGAGCATCCGTTCAACCCGGGCAGCCTCGTGCTGGGTGCCAAGGGCACTTTCTTCGCCCGCGGAATGGACACGGAACTGGCTCTCAACCAGGAGATCATGCTGGCGGCGTCGAGACACCGCGGCACTTCCGTGATGGAGTTCCTGACCAACTGCGTGATCTTCAACAACGGCTCTCACGCCGAGATTTCCGACAAGGAGGTCAAGGCCGACAGGACGATAGTTCTCCGCGACGGCGAGAAGATGATCTTCGGCAAGAACCGCGACAAGGGCATCGCTCTCGACGGCTGGAAACTCAAGGTCGTCACGATAGGGGAGAACGGTGTCACCGAGGACGATGTCCTCACCCACGACAGCCACTCCGACAATCTCGGCCTCCAGACGATGCTGGCCGACATGAAATGGCCGGAGTTCCCGGTGGCCCTCGGAGTCATCAGGGAAGTCTCCGACATCACCTATGACGAGGAGGTCGCCAGACAGGTCGAGACCGTCAAGGCGAAATCAAAGATCCACAATGTGGACGAGCTTCTGCACAGCGGTTCGACCTGGGAACTGAAATAGTCCCGGTGCGGAACGGACATCTGGGAAACAGACACATCATTTGCTTAATTAATAATACTAACACAATGAAAACTACAGAGATCATGGCCCGTCTCCAGGCCAAGTACCCTACGGAGAAAGAATATCTGCAGGCCGTGCAGGAGGTTCTCGAATCAATCGAGGAGGTCTACAACCAGCATCCTGAGTTCGAGAAGGCGAAGATCGTCGAGAGGCTTGTCGAGCCTGACAGGATCTTCACTTTCCGCGTGACCTGGATCGACGACAACGGCGAGGTCCAGACTAACCTCGGCTACCGCGTCCAGTTCAACAGCGCCATCGGACCTTACAAGGGAGGCCTCCGTTTCCATAAGGCGGTCAATCCTTCGATGCTGAAGTTCCTCGGTTTCGAGCAGACCTTCAAGAACGCCCTCACGACCCTGCCTATGGGCGGAGCGAAGGGTGGTTCGGATTTCGACCCGGTCGGCAAGTCCGACGCCGAGATCATGCGCTTCTGCCAGGCCTTCATGCTTGAACTCTGGCGCTGCATCGGCCCTGACCAGGACATCCCTGCGGGCGATGTCGGTGTGGGCGGCCGCGAGATCGGCTATCTCAACGGAATGTACCAGAAGCTCGCCCGTCAGTACCACACCGGCGTTCTCACCGGAAAGGGTGCTACCTGGGGAGGCTCTATCCTTCGTCCTGAGGCCACCGGCTTCGGCGCCCTCTACTTCACCCAGCACCTTCTCCACAAGGCAGGCAAGGACATCGCCGGCCAGAAGGTCTGCATCTCCGGCTTCGGCAACGTGGCCTGGGGCGCGGTGAAGAAGGCCACCCAGCTCGGAGCCAAGGTTGTCGCCATCTCGGGACCTGACGGAGTCTGCCACGTTCCGGACGGAATGACCGGGGAGATGAATGAATATATGCTCGACATGCGCGCCTCCAACAGGAACAAGGTCGAGGATCTCGCCACGAGGTTCCCTGGAAAGGTTCAGTTCATCGCCGGCAAGAAGGCTTGGAGCATCCCTTGCGACATCGCCCTCCCTTGCGCGTTCCAGAACGAACTCAGCGAGGCGGACGCGAAGGAACTCAAGGCCAACGGCTGCTGGTGCTGCTGCGAGGTGTCCAACATGGGATGCCAGCCTGAAGCCATCCATTTCTTCCAGAACAACGGAGTCCTCTTCGCTCCTGGCAAGGCTGTCAACGCCGGCGGAGTCGCCACTTCCGGCCTTGAGATGACCCAGAATGCCGCCCACCTCAGCTGGTCAGCCCAGGAGGTCGATGACAAACTCCACTGGATCATGCAGAGCATCCACGAGCAGTGCGTCAAGTACGGCACCCGTCCTGACGGCAGCGTGGACTATGTCAAGGGAGCCAACATCGCCGGCTTCATGAAAGTCGCCCAGGCTATGCTCGAGCAGGGAATCATCTAAAACGGTAAGATTTCTTACGAATATCGGTAAATATCGGCACACCAATGGCTCGTTGGTGTGCTTTTTTCGTTTATATTCACTAAATTTGTCGGATTTTGAAAATCCGACAAAAGGTTACAATAATTTAATGGTACTGTATTATGAAAAGAATAGTTCTGGCAATGTCGGCGTTGGCATTACTTGCCTCATGCGGCACGGAACCAAAATCCGATGTACAGAAAAAAGTGGACAACTACGCTCTCGTGAGTGTCGAGTCTCCTGACCTGTCCGGCATTTCCGACAATGGTAAAGAAGTCCTTAATCTCTACAAGTTCGCTGCGGACATGGCTGACAGCATCTACTGGTGCCAGAGTTTCGGCGACAAGAACAGGATGCTGGGCTTGTCGGACGAGAATCTGCGTGAATATGCCGAAATCAACTACGGCCCTTGGGACCGTCTTGATGGCAGCACTTTTGTCGAAGGCTACGGCGAAAGGCCTCTTGGAGCCGGGTTCTATCCGCAGGATATGACTGCTGAGGAGTTCGATGCTCTTGCCGACACGACCAAGACCAGTCCGTACACCATACTTGCAAGAGATGGCGAAGGCAAACTTATTTCTGTGCCTTACCATGAGGCTTACGGGAACTATCTCGCAAAAGTGACCAGTTGCCTGAATGCCGCTGCAGACCTCACCGTGAAGCCGAGCGTCCGCGATTATCTGCTCAAGAAGATAGAGGCACTCAACACTGATGACTATGCGGAAAGCGAGATGGCATGGCTGGAGATGAACGACAGCAAGATGGACCTGATCATCGGCCCGAACGAGGTGAATGACGACCAGCTTTACGGTCTGAAGGCATCCTACGAGGCCTATGTCCTTTTGAAAGATTTGAAACGCACAGAAGTGCTGGATCAGTTCACTTCCGTTCTGCCGGAACTTCAGAAAATGATTCCTTGTGAGGAGCAGTACAAGACTTTTGTCCCGGGAGACAAGTCTGACATCTATGCCTACGACGCCATCTACTGCGCCGGCCACGCCAATGCTGGGATCAAGCTGATTGCCCTCAACCTGCCTTGCGGTACCGACTTCCAGGCTACGGCCGGCACAAGAACGGCTCTTCTCTGCAACATAATGAACGAGAAGTTCAACCACATTGTCAGCCCGGTCGGCAACCTTGTGCTTGACATCGATCATCAGAACCATCTCAGCTCGGAGGCGTTCTACTGGAACATAGCATTCCGCGAGATTGCCCACGGGCTTGGTGTGAAGCAGACTGTCAACGGCAGGGGAGATGTAAGCACTGCTCTTGGCAACAAGGCGCTCACATGGGAGGACATGAAGGCCAACACCGTGGGTCTCTACCTTGTCTGCAAGATGCTCGACGATCACAAGATTCCGGCAATCGTGACCAAGGAGGATGCCATCGCCACATTCATCGCCAATCTGGTACGTTCGGAACGCTTCGGAGAGGCTTCCCAGCTCGGAAGGGCTTACGTGATGATGTTCAACTACCTCGATGCCAACGGCGGCGTGACCCGCGGGGACAGTGGAAAATATTCAATAGACTATGACAAGGTCCTGTCTCTGGTGGCGGAGCTTGCGGCTGAAGTGATCAAAGTGCAGGCGACCGGAGACTATGAGGCGGCCGAACAGTTCGAAAAGAAGTACTGTGCGCTTTCTGAAGATTTCAAGGCTGACCTTGTCAACATCCGTCTTGAGAAGATTCCTGTGGACCTCAGATTTGAATTCAAGAAATAAATTGTAAATAAAAACTTTAGAAATGGCTGAAAAGAAATTCAATGTGAAGTACTGTGTGCTTCTGCCAATTGTCCTGCTGGTGACACTCTTCCTGTGGTGTGTGCCGACTTCTTTCTTCGGCATCGATGCTCTGACTGTCGTGCAGCAGCGTGTGATTGCCTTGCTTGTGTTTGCTGCGCTGATGTGGATGTTCGAGATCATCCCGAACTGGACTACTTCCATTCTGATCATCGTGATAGCCCTTCTGACTGTGTCGGACAAGGGTATCGGGTTGTTCTGCAATCCTGATTACGGCCAGCTGGTCAGCTACAAGAGGATAATGTCCGCATTCGCCGATCCTGTCGTGATGCTGTTCCTCGGCGGTTTCGTGCTTGCCATCATGGCGGAGAAGTACGGGCTTGACGTGACTTTGGCCAAATCCCTTCTAAGCATTTTCGGAACGAACCCTAAGATGGTGCTTCTGGGCTTCCTCATCATCATTTCCGTATTCTCGATGTTCATGAGCAACACCGCCACGGCGGCCATGATGCTTGCCTTCCTCGCGCCTGTGCTTTCCAAACTCCCGAGCGATGACAGGGGCAAGGTCGGTCTCGCACTGTCCATCCCTATCGCCGCCAACCTCGGTGGCATCGGTACCCCTATCGGAACTCCTCCTAACGCCACCGCCAAGGGCTATCTTGAGCAGGCCGGCATCGATGTCTCTTTCGGAGACTGGTGCGTGCATATGATCCCTTACGTGATCCTGATGATTCTGCTCGCCTGGGTGGTTCTTCTTTTCTTCTTCCCGTTCAAGACCAAGAAACTCGTGCTTGAGATTCCTGACAACACGAAGAAGAAGGACTGGAAGAGCGTGCTCGTGTGGATCACCTTCATCGTGACGATTCTTCTCTGGGCCACAGAGCAGGTTCACCACATCAGTTCCAACGTTGTAGCCCTCATCCCTCTGGCGGTCTTTACGATGACAGGACTTTTCGGCAAGGAGGAGATCAAAGGCATCGGCTGGACGGTGCTCTGGCTTGTGGCCGGAGGTTTCGCATTGGGCTACCTGATGCAGGACAGCGGTCTCGCCAAAGTGCTTATTGCAGCGATTCCGTTCGGAGACATGTCCGTGGTGCTTGTGCTGATTGTCTCAGGTCTTGTCTGCTATGCGCTTTCCAACTTCATCAGCCATTCTGCGACGGCCGCCCTGCTTATCCCGATCCTTATCGTCGTGGCCCAGGGTATGGCGGATCCTTCAGCGGCCAGCAACGCTTCCTTCCTCGCGATGGGCGGCTCGCAGGCCATGATCATCTTCGTCGCCACCTGCGCGTCCGTGGCAATGCTGTTCCCGATCTCCACACCTCCGAACGCCATCGCCTGCTCCACCGGCCTCGTAGAGACCAAGGATATGGCCAAAGTTGGCATCATTATTGGTGTTGTCGGCCTCGTGTTCGGATTCTTCTGGCTCACCAAGATATTCCCGTTCGCCCAGTAGTGACAGTTTAAGCAAAGGGACTGTTCCGGGGAAAACGGAGCGGTCCCTTTCTTTTGATTCTTGAATATTATTGTAATGAACAAAATATTAACATCTTTGGCCGCTCTGGCCATCTGCGCCTCGCTCGGCGCGCAGGAAAAGGCCGGCCAGGCCAAACTCTACGGATTCATCCGCAACTACTACGCTCTGGACACCCGCGAGAGTGTGGCCGGCACTGAGGATTTCTTCTACTATCTTCCTAAGGACGAAAACGTCGTGGACGGCACAGACCTCAACGGCCAGACCTCCTTCCGTTTCGCCGCCCTTACCTCCCGCATCGGACTCAATGTCACGGGCTATGAATATAACGGCTTCAAGATGGGGGCGAAGATCGAGACCGACTTCTACAACGGTCTTTCCGGATCCACCGGCACGGCCGTCCTCCGTCTCCGTCAGGCCTACGTGACCATCGGAAAGAATGACTGGAACGTCACCGCAGGCCAGGCTTGGCATCCTATGGCCGCCGACATGCCTGATGTGTTCTCCCTGAACACCGGCGCTCCTTTCGGCCCGTTCAGCCGTACCCCTCTGGTGAAACTCGACTATAGAATCAGCGACGATTTCTTCCTCACTGGAGCCGCCATCTGGCAGATGCAGTACACCTCCGCAGGCCCTTCCGGCGCTTCGGCCAACTACATCAAAGACGGCTGCACCCCTGAGATCTACGTCGGCCTGAACTACACCGAAGGCGGATTCCTCATCAGGGCCGGTGTCGACATGCTCTCGATCAAGCCCCGCGCCACCGACGGCAAGGTGAAGGTCTCCGACCGCATCACCACCTTCACTCCGTTCCTCTACGGACAGTACAAAAGCGGACTGTTCTCAGCCAAGTTGAAGACAGTCTTCGCCGAGGCCGGTGAGCACGTCAACCTCAACGGCGGCTATGGCATCAGCGGCATCAAGTCCGACGGAGCAAGTTATGAATATACTCCTACCCGCAACTCTTCCACCTGGGTGAGCCTGATGTACGGAAAGAAGACCCAGTGGATTCTCTTCGGCGGCTATGTGAAGAATTTAGGTACAAAGGATGACCTCTACACGGGGAACGGGTTCGGAGTAAAGGATCTGAACGGACATGCCTATGCTAAGGCCTCAAGTCTCTACTTCAGCAAGAACAGCTTCTCGAACATGAATCAGATGTGGAGACTCACCCCTACCGT
>CAVJKE010000072.1:0-8549 GCA_963649695.1 bacterium | reverse complement strand
GAGGACGGACTCGAGAGTTTCGCCGGCTGCGCCGTCGTGATCAGCCACGACCGCTGGTTCCTCGACAGGATCGCGACCCATATCCTCGCCTACGAGGGTGACGGCAACGTGGTCTTCTTCGAGGGCAACTACGCCGAGTACGAGGAGAACCGCAAGGCCCGCCTCGGCTCCACTGAACCTAAGCGGTTCAAGTACAAGAAACTGATGGAATAGTTAACATTAAAACGTATAACACATGAGACGAATCATCTACGGAATCGCCATGGCGGCCTCGATGGCGCTGATGGCATCGTGCGGCGAAAAGCCGAACACGCTTACGAAAGCAGAGAAAGCCGACGGCTGGGTTCTCCTGTTCAACGGCGAGAACCTTGACGGCTGGCGCGACTACAACGGAGACTCACTCACCAACGGATGGAAGGTCGTGGACGGCTGCATCCAGGCTTCCGGCAAAGGAGCCGACGCCTGCGGCTACATCGTGACGGACAAGAGTTACGCCAACTTCGAGTTGTCCTGGGACTGGAAACTCACCCACGGCGGCAACAGCGGAATGCTCTACCACGTAGTCGAGAATCCGAAATTCAACGTTCCTTACGTCACCGGCCCGGAGTACCAGCTCATCGACAACGAAGGCTGGGAGGAGGTACACGCTCCGTCCAAACTTGCCGAATGGCAGAAACTCGGCGTCGACTACGCGATGCACCTGCCGGACTCCACTAAGATGAAGGTCAATCCGCAGGGCGAATGGAACAACTCCAAGATCGTGTTCGACAACGGCCACGTGGAGCATTGGCTCAACGGAGAGAAGATCCTCGAGTTCGAGGCCTGGACCGACGACTGGTTCGAGAAGAAGGCATCCGGCAAGTGGGGCAAGGCCACTGAATACGGTCTCGCGCACGAGGGAGTCATCTGCCTCCAGGACCACGGAGACCCGGCTTCGTTCCGCAACATCAAGATCAAGGAACTGCCTGAAACCGGTGCCGGCAGACAGGTCAGCCTGTTCAACGGGAAAGACCTGCACGGATGGGAGCTTTTCGGAAGCATGCGGACCGGAGTCGACGAGGAGGGCAACCTTGTCACCGAGAACGGCGAGGACCTTCGCTACGGCTACCTCGGCACAAGGGAATATTACAAGAACTTCGACCTGACCGTCGAGTTCAAGCAGTGCTCGAACGGCAACTCTGGCCTCTTCTTCCACTCGTTCGTCGAGGGCGGCTTCAGCAACAACATCGTCAACGGCTGGCAGTGCGAGGTGGCTCCGAAGGGAAGCGACACCGGCGGCATCTACGAGTCCTACGGACGCGGCTGGCTGGTCCAGATTCCTGACGAGAAGGAGGAAATCCTCAAGGAAGGCGAATGGAACACCTTGAGGCTCAGGGTGGAAGGCGACAATGTAAAGACCTGGCTCAACGGAGAGCAGATGGTCGACATCGATGACTCCCTGATCGGTTCGAAGGACGGCCGCATCATGCTGCAGATCCACGACGGCAACAACATCAAACTCCTCTGGAGGAACTTCAACCTGACTGTTCTCTAGCAGAAGAGCAATGAATATACATAACGAGGCGGGCCTACAGGTCCGCCTCGTTTGTTTATCCATCTAAAAGAACCGCCCTAGAACTCGACTACAAGGGCCGTGGAAGGAAGAACGACAGTGGAATCAGAAATCTCCACGGACTCGCCGGTCACGACATCACGTCCGTCTCCGAGTCCGGAGGCGATCTCGGCGTAGTGCGACCACGGGATGTTCTTCGGCTCAAGCGAATTGTTCACGAAGACGAAGACCTTGTCCGTGTCGTTGTAGCGGAAGAAGGCGTAGGTGTTGTCGCGGCCGAGGAAATGCATCGTGCGGCCGTTGTGGATGACTACCTTGTCCTTTCTCCACTGGAACAGCGTCCTGGCGTAGTCGTGAAGTTCGGCCAGCAGACCAGCCGGAATCTCCTTGCCGCCCACCGAAACCGTGGCCGCGGCACGGCCTTCCTCCGAGAAGAGGTCGACAGCATCGCCTTCCCAGCCTCCCGGGAAGTCCATCCTGAGTTCTCCGTCGCTCTTGTAAGGCTTGCCGGTGGCGAACATCATCTCGTCGCCGTAGAAAAGCTGAGGGATTCCCCGGACGGTAGCCAGAAGGACGAGCGCTATCTTCAGTTTGGCCGGATCCTGCTTCCAGGCATCCGAAACGCGGTAATGGTCGTGGTTGGACAGGAAGGTCAGCATCTTGGAGACATCGTGGTAGGTGGCGTCGTGTGAAAGAGCCGAATAGACACGGAACATTCCCTGACCCCACTGGGCGTCGCTCTCGCAGAGAGCCGTTCCGATGGCCTCCTGCAGAGGAAAGTCCATAATGGAAGGCAGATGGGAGTCGAAGCCGTCACGGTTGGCGTTGCCGCCCTGCCAGTAGGCGAGCTGGTCGGCGTTAGTGTCCCAGCACTCCCCTACTATGTTGAAGTCAGGATATTCATTCATCACGGACTCGCACCAGCGGCTCATAGGTTCCTTCTCGTTGTAAGGGTAGGTGTCCACGCGGAAGCCGTCGAGGCCTGAATATTCAGCCCACCAGACCGCCCATTGCTGGAAGTATCTCAGCACGAACGGATTGTCGAGGTTCATGTCCGGCATCATCGGCACGAACCAGCCGCTCGACAGGAGGTTGTAGTCGTACCGCGAGCCGTTCGGGTCCACCGCAGGAGCGAACGCCATGTTCGAGCTTGTATATTCAGGAAAGACGTGGATCCAGTCCTTGAAAGGCAGGTCGTCCATCCACCAGTGGGCGGTGCCGCAGTGATTGGTCACGATGTCCATTATGACCTTCAGACCCTTTGCGTGCGCCCTGCCGACATATTCCTTGAAAAGGGAATTGCTGCCGAAGCGGGGGTCGATGCGGTAGTAGTCGCCGCAGGCATAGCCGTGGTAGGACTCTTCAGGCTGGTTGTCAAGCAGAAGCGGTGTGCACCAGATGGCTGTGGCGCCGAGGTCGGCGATGTAGTCGAGATGGTCGATGATGCCCTGCAGGTCACCTCCGTGGCGGCCGAAAGGTTCGCTGCGGTCAGCCTTCTCGGCGGTGTCGTCAGTGTCGTCGTTGCCCTTGTCCGCGTTGGCGAAGCGGTCCGGGCAGATCAGATAGACAAGGTCGGCCGTGGTGAAGCTCTTCCTCGCGGCGGAACCTTCCTCCCTCGCGGCGATCTCATACGGGACGCGGAAGGACTCCCCTCCTTTTGTGAATATGAGAGAGTACGTCCCCGGCCTGGCTCCGGCGCTGACGGCCACGTCGACGAACAGGTAGTCAGGGCTGTCGGCCTTATGGACTTCCTTCACGCTGACTCCGCCGCCCTCGATGGCGACATTCCAGTCGGATATCCTGTCGCCCTTGACCATAAGCTGGAGCTGGGTCTTCATCCCGACCCACCAGCTCGGCGGCTCGACCCTCGAGACCCTGGACTCAGGAACGGTTATGCTCCAGTTCCACGGGGCCTTCAGCTGTACGCTGACGGTCACGGAATCCTCATCGGTAAAGCGTCTGAACACGAACTGCGAATCCGCGCAGGAAAGAATCTCGAAACCGGTGTTGTCGGAAGCGAGAGCCGGATGGGCGTGCTTGATATTGTTTAAATAGGTGTAGAAATCTGTCGTGGCGTTGTGGTGCCAGTCAGGCATCGGATCCTTCTCGAAGAACTCGAAACGGTGGTTGTAGCCCACTTCCTGGCCAGTGTAGACAAGTGGCTGGGAGGCAGGAAGAGTCCAGCAAAGCACGGCCATAGCCTTCCAGGCATCGCCCATCCTTTCGAACTCAGTCCCCGACCAGGAATTCTCATCGTGGTTGGACGTGAACGACAGCCTGGCTGCCTGAGCCGGATAGTTCTCAGAGTTCCACTTTATGTAGGAAGCGAGACTGTCGGCTCCGGCCTTACCCTGGGCTATGTCGTTGAGAAGATGATGCAGTTTCCAGGCATACGTCGCGTCGAAGCCGGCCTCGTGGAGCCAGGCCTCCTCGCCCTCGGCCAGGAAATAGAGTCTGCGGGGATATTCATTCCTGAACTTCGTGAACGCGTCGCTCCAGAAATCCTGCGCCACCTGGTAGGCCACGTCGCAGCGGAAACCGTCGATGCCTCTGTCGAGCCAGAAACGCATGCAGTCCTCCATCTCGGCGCGCATGTCAGCGTCGCCGTAGTTCAGTTTCGCGATGTCCGTCCAGTCATATTCAACTATCGTGTTGCCTTCCGCGTCGCGGACGTACCAGTCCGCCGGCTTTTCTGTCACCCACGCGTTGTCCGGAGAGGTGTGGTTGGCCACCCAGTCGATGATGACCTTGAGGCCGAGACCGTGAGCCGTGGCGACGAAATGGTCGAAATCCTCCAGCGTGCCGAACTCAGGATTGACGGCGCGGTAGTCCTTGATGGCGTAGTACGAGCCGAGAGTGCCTTTGCGGCCCTTCTCCCCTATCGGATAGACCGGCATGAGCCAGACCACATCTACTCCGAGTTCCTTCAGCTCGGGAAGTTTCTTTTCAGCCGCGGCGAAAGTGCCCTCGGCGGTGGCCTGCCTGGTGTTCAGTTCATAGACCACGGCGTTCCGTGTCCAGTCCTGCTCCACCTGCGGCGCGGAGGTGTTCCGTCCGCAGGAGAAAAGAGCGAGCGCCAAAAGCGCCAGTAACAGCAAACGTTTCATAATGTATGAATATTCAGTTAATTAGAGAAGAAAAACAATCGATGAATATGCTCCCAAAGTCACTTTGTGGCCGCTGACGGTGACAGTGCCGTTCGAGCCGATGGCGGAACCGAGGTCGTCCGACGGGAAGTTCACGGTCACGGTGCCACCGGAGAAATTGTGGGCTACCAGCACCCTCTGGTCGTCGCAGGTCCTGTACCAGGCGGCGACGGACTTGTTGGAAGACGCGGCGGAGCAGTAGTCGAACGAGCCTTTGGCGAGGGCCTTGTACTCGTCCCTCAGCATGCCGAACCTGCGGTAGACGTTAAGGATGGAATTCTCGTCCGCCGCCTGGCTCTGCACCGAGATCGAAGCGGTCAGCATCGACCTGTCCACCTTGCCGCCAAGCTTGGCGTCGGCGATTGATGACACATCGTTGGTCCACAGGACAGGAGTGCGGACATATTCATCGCCTCCTGACGTGCTGCCCCAGTAGCCGAGTTCCTCGCCCTGGTAGATGTAAGGCTCCCCGCAGGCAGTGAGCAGAACCGCTCCGGCCAGTTTCATCTTCGGGAGGCTCTTGCTGAAATCGCTGCCGGCCCTGTCCTCGTCGTGGTTGGACAGTTTGGTTGCCTCGATGTAGTCGGAACGGTTGGCAGCGTAGAGTTTGCGGAAGCCCTGGATGGTCGACACGAACGAACTGGCGTCGCCGGAATTGACACAGCCCTTGAGGGTCCACCAGAAGCTGAAATCGAAGAAGGCCGGGATGCCCTTGTAGTAAGGGGCGACCTGCGAAGCCTCGGAGAAATGCTCTCCGACCATATAGAACTCGCCCTGGCCTCCGGCGGCCTTGAAGGTCGAGTTGCAATGGTTGTAGAACTTGCGGAGGAAAGTCGGATTTTCGTCAGAAGACGCATTGTGGTAGATGTGCTTGACCGCATCCAGGCGGAAACCGTCTATGCCCATGTTTATCCATTTGTCAGCCGATTCGCAGACGGCCTTGAAGGCTCCGGACTGCTCACAGGTCGCCGCAGGGCCGTAGTTCAGGTCGGCGAACCAGGATGTCCAGAAATGCGAATGATACATCGTCGAAGTCATCCCCGGCAGCAGGATGTCGGAATTGTCGGAGTTCGAGAGCGACAGCGTCTCCCCCCAGGCCAGCCGGTTCTTCCCTGCCGGAGCGCCGTACTTGTAGGAATCCCACTGGGTCTTGCTGGTCCTGACGAGGACACCCCAGGAAGACTCGAATTCAAGGGACAAGGTGCACTGCCTGCCTCCGGTCGTGTAGAACTGGGCCATAGAGCCGTCTCCATAGTAGAGCCATATTCCCGTAGTCTGAGTCCCCTGGTTGGAGATTTCATCGGCCTTGTCGATCCGCAGTGACGAAGGCTTGCCGGAGCCGTCGAGGGTGAGGGTGAACTTCGCCTTCATCTTTGCTCCTTCAGTCGTCACCGTCGAGAACCACTGGCCTGAATCATAGCCGCTGCCGCCCTCGGTGGCGATCATCGGAATCTTTCCCGCCCGGATGTCCGTCTGCGGGTCATCGGAGAAGATATAGTAGTCGCGGTACGGACTGTCCGCGTTTGATTTCGCGTCAAGGAACCACGGATGACTGCTTGAGGTGTGGTTCAGCACATAGTCGAGATAGATTTTGATTCCCTTGGCGTGTGCCGCGTCGAGAAGGGATTTGAAGTCGGCTTCCGTGCCGTAGTCGGGGTTGACGCTGGAATAGTCCAGCACATCGTAGCCGTGGTAGGAAGTGGCCTTGTGGATCGGTGAGAGCCAGAGAGCCTGGACCCCCATCTCCTTCAGATAGTCAAGTTTGGAGATGATTCCCTTGAAGTCGCCGCAGCCGTCGCCGTCGCTGTCGGCGAATGAATACACCAGCAGCTGGTAGGATATTCCCGATTCGCCGGTCCTCGCCGGAGTGTCAGGCACTTCGGGTTCAGGCTCCGGAACGGGATTAGTGTTCTGCGTAGGGTTGTCCTTGCCGCAGCCGGAAAGCAGCATCGCCACCGCCAGACAAAGCAGACTTAAGAGAAAAGTTTTACGTTTCATAATTCACGAATATGTAGAATTCACGAATACATAAAAAAAAGACGCGCCCGGGCATTTTCTGGGCGGGCGCGTCTTGAACTATATGCCGGTTACTTGATTGAACCTGTGCCGGCGTTGAAGTCGAGGGTCACGGTCTGGCCCTTCTTGCAGGCCACGCGGGTCTGGTCGTCGCCGGCGCCTCTGTAGACGATCTTGCCGTCAAGGATGATGAACTCGCGTGTCCACCAGTCGGTCGTGGCTATCGAGGAAGCGACATACATCCTGACCTCGCCGTCAGCCGCAAGAGTGGTGGACGCGGTCTGGCCGGCGTTCGTGAAGAGAGCGCCCTCCATTCCTTCGTTCCATCCGCCGAAGCAGTCACCGATGCCGTAGATCCTGGCCTCCTCCACGTGGAGTTTCTCGTTCTTGAGATCGATGTGGATGAGATAGAGACCGTCCTTCGCCACAAAGCAGTTGCCGCTGTCAACGGTGAAGCCGTCGTTGTTCGCAAGGCTGCAGAAGTCACCGTCCCAGTCTTTCTTCGAGCAGAACTTGAACGGAGAACCGGCGGCGATGTAGCGGACTGTCCAGAACTGGCCTTCACCGCTGTGTACAGGGACCAGGTCGACGATGCCGTCGCTGCTCCAGTCCCAGTTGCCGAACGCAGCGCCGATCATGTACATAGTCTCAGGAAACGCCACTGCCTGGATCGTGATGGTCTTGGCGGCAGCGTCGAAGATGACCTTGTAGTCACCCTTCTCCGGCACTGTGATGTTGCCGCCCGGCTGCACAGCCTCGAAAGCAGTGCCCACCGTCGGGGTGAAACCCTCGGCCGCGCCGTAGCAGTTGTCCCAGTTGTAGTCGTAACGGATCTTGAAACCGCCTGTGATGTTCACCACAGGGCTGGTCCAGACATCGCCGTTCTGAGTCATTACCACATCGTTGCTCCAGCTGTCGCCGTTGATCTCGCCGATGAGTGAATATGCAGCCTTGTGTGCGTCGATGAGGATGGTGCCGGCGGCATAGTCATAGGTGATGTCATAGATGCCCTCGGCACCCACCTGGATGTTCTTGTCACCGGTCTCGAACGCGACTCCGAGGGTCGGCTTGTAGACATCGTAAGGATTGGAAGCGTCGATGGTGCTCTTCGAGTTGGCCTCAGGACCGCCCACCGAAGTGGTCCAGTCGTGGTCAGCGCGGATTTTGAACTCGTCGCTCGCGGTGAGAGCCACGCTGCGTACAACCCAGGTGTC
Source organism: bacterium (assembly GCA_963649695.1). Taxonomy (GTDB): domain Bacteria; phylum Bacteroidota; class Bacteroidia; order Bacteroidales; family UBA932; genus Cryptobacteroides. Next base: position 621 of record CAVJKE010000072.1, on the reverse strand, counting down.
ACCGGAGATGTTGGCAAGGTCAACATCGGTGTCCCAGTTTGTGCCGCCGATGGTTCCGATGAGGGACCAGGCGGTAGGCTTGGCCGGCTCGTCGCCACCGCCGGACGCGGTAGGCTCATCCTGGCCGTACATCTTCTCGCTGAGTTCCACCGTACCCTTGTTGAGGTCGAGGTAGACACGGTACTTGCCGGCGCTGACCTTGATGTTGTCGCCGCCAGCCTTGGCATCCGCACCCCAGTTGTAGGCCCAGGCCGGGTCATCATCGGTACGGAACTTGATCTCAGCGTCTTCGCTGAACTCCACATCGGCCCAGAAACGGACATAATCAGGATTGTAGTTCATCTCGATGTCAGGATCAGAACCCCAGTTGTTGATCGTTCCGACGATACCCATCTTGTCGGCGCCCCAATCCTTGGCGAGGGTAAGGGTCTGCGAGTCAAGGGTGAACTTGTAGAAACGCTTGCCGTAGCACTTGATGTCCTTCGAACCGCCTCCGGCGATGAGCTGGACCTTGGCGGCCTCGGACTCCTCGGCCTGAGCCTCGGAACCCCAGTTGCCGTTGTTCCAGTCACCGGCGTCGGTGAACTTGATGCCGTCGGCAGCCTTGTCGGCGAAGTCCAC
>CAVJKE010000071.1:0-8714 GCA_963649695.1 bacterium | reverse complement strand
GGCACGGCTGCCCTGGGCCTCCGGCTGCATTGACCGGGCGCAGGCCCTCGGGACTTCCGGGCTCACGGCCACAATCGTGGAAGAGTTCCTGATCATCGCCGCCGCCACCTTTGTTCTCTTCTACAATATTCATTGGGGCAAATGGATCTGGTTCGCCCTGTTCTTCGCCTTCACCGTACACCTGTTCCTTCACATCGCCCAGGCGATAGCGGCCAGGCGTTATGTACCAGGTCTGGCCACCGCCATCCTCGCACTCCCCTACGGCACATATTTCTGCTATTTGTTCCTGGCCCGCTTCCCGCTGGCGCCGACCCTCCTCTGCGGCCTCTTCGGAGTCCTCTTCGCCGCCGCCAACCACGCCCTCGTCACCGCGCTGATCCTACGCATCAGGAAACGGTAGTCCGTGGCAGATAAATAGCTGATAATCAAAAAAAAAGAATAATCGTCTGGTCGCCATTCATTAATTCATTCTAAAACAGAATCGCACGGAAAGCAGTTCCGGTTGGTTCTGATTGTAATTCTGTCGGCGATAGACCGGGAAGGGGTCTGGCCGGGCAGGAATGTCAAAACCTGAATGCGTTCTCCATCCGGTCCTGCTCTGAACGGGGAATGCCGTAACGTGCAGCGACTTTTCTCCAGGATGAGACGGAATCTTTGACTTTACAGATAATCTTATCGGCAGTATCCGCCGGTATACCAAAGTATGGTGCTACCGAGAATACAAGAGAGAAATCGAGAGCGTTGTCTGACTCGTCAATATTGAGTTTGAGCCCATACCCCGACTGATTCGGTGTCAAGTCATACGCAGGTGACAGCGTCCACCCTTTTGGAGAATAGATGAATCCGTGGTTGCGAAGGTGGTCGTCGCAGTTGGAAATGGCCACATTGAATGCGATTCTTCTGAAAAGTTCCTTCAAATTTTCATTGACGTTCAAGCAGTTCCGTTCTATCCATTCCGCTATTTCAAGGTAGCTCGCACCTTCCGAATTTTCGCCGTCAGTGTATCCGAGCAGAGTCATCGCGGAAGTGAATTGGCGGCGACGACCACCATCGGTTCTGTCAAACCTGCGTGTCAGGAATGTATGGTGCTCACTTCCATATCTTTCAAGTTTGAATTCACTGACTGTGATGCCCGACTTTCTTGCAAGTTCCATACAGACTGCCTCCCAAGCCCCCACATCACGGCTGTCCTTCCTGCTGGGAAATTTTGCTATCCACAGATGTCCGCTTCCATCAAGCACATTGGCCTTTGGCCGCGCTCCTCCAAGCGAACTTCCGGGCGCTACGAGCATTCTCAACCACTTGCTCTGCTGAGCTTCAGGGCAGTCTTCCAGATTGAGCGATGCCTCTTCAAGCTCACGGATTGAAGTCCACGGCGGTGTAGCCATCGCGTCGTCATTGTCAAGAAAAGGTCCATTCTGATCAAGCCTGAACCTGAGCGCTCCCATTCTGCTGCCGTCAAACACTCCCAAAAGATAGTCGGCTTCGCCCAGAGTCCGGACACTTCTTCTTTCCCTCCTTGCCCTTTCCGCCTCCCGACGCTCCAGAAGCACTCGTCCCCAGCGGTCGGGAGCCGAATCCATGAATATGCCGAAGTTGTCTTTACCTTGAGGTAAAAACTGTTTTCCACTGAACAATTGCAAATCAGGGTCGAAACTGCTGAACCGCCTGTCCGACAGCCAAGCGATGTCATATTCAAAAGAAAATATCTCCTTCCCACGAAGGCGGGTGGCAGACAACACTCCCATAAGAACAGGCGATGACACCTGTTCTCCGTCATAATAGACATATATATTCCTGCTTTCAGCCATAACTTACTTTTTAGAAGCTCTTTTCTTCACTTCCAGCTTCGCATCTTGCAACTTACGGCCGAGTTCATCGTCCTTTGCCACAAGGGTTATGTCCTCGGCAAGCCCGAGAGCTATGAGAACCCTGAAATACTGCCCTATGGCCACTCCCTCGTTCCCCTTTTCGATTTTGACAAGAGTCGTGCGGCCGATGCCGGCTCTCTCCGCTATCTGAACCGTAGTCAAATCACGCCGCAGCCGGGCATACCGTATCTGCTCCCCAAGGGTCTGGAGAAGGCGTCTCTGCGATGGCAAGAGGTCTCTTTTCATAACATAATGTTCAACATCACGGGCAAAAATAATCAATTTTGTTCAAAATTCAAAACATTATGCAAGCGGCAATAATCTATCTTCGCCTTGATCTCTTCTCATCACTTTCATAGACTGCTGTGGCCTAAGACCTAAGCAGATTTGCCCAGAAAACCTTCCTGATGATTTACAGATGCAAATCTGATCCGTCAGTTTTGGCCGCACCCCCGGCGCACATTATACAATGTCCTTTACCAGCCATTCCGGCAGGAAATACCGCTCATTCAAAAAAATCGCCGTCTGATTTTCCGGCTTACCGGTTCTGGTAATAGTCCTGGAAGGCGGTCCAAGAGTAGAAGGACGGGGAGGTCTGGGGAATCGGGAGGGAGGCCTCGCGTCCGTTGAAGAGGACCTTGACGAGGATCTCCGGATTCCTGCGGCTGCGGTAGAAGACCAGCTGGAGGTTGGTCGCCATCGGAATCTTGTCGCAGCGCCACCAGTTCTTCACGTCATAAGGATCGGTCACATCCGCCCCGAAATTGTCCAGACCCATAAAGGAAAGCAGCGGCATTATGGCCGTGTCGTGGGAGAAGCGCATATTGAGCTTCACATCCCCTGCCTCAAGGTCACGGCGGGCATCCTCGATCATGTCGAACAAAGTGGCGGAATATTTCCTCGCCACCTCGCCGCCGCCCAGAGACGACATTCCCAGCGAGAGGTAGCCGTTGTAGTTCCAGACCTCCCAGATGCCAAGGAGTTCCTCAGGAGTGAATATGTCGGAGAAGGTGTCGGACGGTGTCCCGTCAAGGCACTGGATGTCCATTATTATGGTCCGCATCGAAGACTCGAACTTCTCTGCGCCGTAAGACGACTCGATGAAATCCAGGTCAGAGAAATACCTGGAACAGAACGCTTCAGGATGGACGAGGGAATCCCGCATAGCCTTGACAGAGGCCTCGGCCTGAGCCGACAGGGCGGACTTTGTCCAGAAAGGATTGGTCTTGGCGTTCGGATGGAGGACCGGATAGAAACAACGGCCGGCATCCACACTGCAGGAGAAATCCTTGTCCAGTCCCTTGAGCTCGTCGACCAGCGAGAACATGCTCATCATCACCCTCGGAACGATGGTGGAGATGGCCACGGCCTCGGTCTTGCCCTTGAAGACCTCAGGGAAATTCTTGTACATCCTCCGGGCTATCTCACGAAGCTGCTCCTGACCTCCCTGTGTCAGGTCACCGCCCCTGTGCGCCACCGAAGGATAGAACTTCTCGTAGCGGGAATATAGATTCTCCCCCGCCTCGGTCAGTTTGCCGGCCTTGTGGGCCTTGGAAAGCACGGACCTGACCTTCTCATAGATGTCATCCGAGATAGCGTACCTCGCCCCGTGACGGCCGATATGGCTGATGTAGACCGGCTTGTACCCTTTCGGAGCGGGAGTCAGCTTCTCCTCGCCGAAAGAGAGCATCGAATACTCCCCTCCCGCAAGGTTGATGTCGGAGAGCATCTCCGCTCTGGTGTCGTACTTCACGACGGCGTTCTTCACACCGTACTCAGCCTCGATGGCCTGCCTTCGCTCCGGCGTGGCGGGAGTCTGGGCGGATGAATATGTCTGGGCGGCCACAAGAATGAGGGCCGCGGCGAGAGAGCGACTGAGAGTCTTCGTACTGAATGTCGACATCGGTTGTCAGATAAGGGTTATCCAATAAGGGTTATCAAAAAAAATCACCGCCCTGGCTGTCCAGCGTAAGGGCCGTAGACGAGTTCCACATCCTGGCGGATCTCATCGGACGCGAATTTCGGAATAAATTTCCAAACTCCAATGGTCTTCGGGTCGCCGAAGACGGCGGGATCCAGGCTGCGGTGTGATTTGAGATATTCATAAAGGATGGTGCGGAACTCGGGGCCTTTGAATATGACCCTGGACTCCATCGCCTCGGCTGTGTCAAGGCCGGCGGCCTGCAAGAGGCCTCCGGAGCCGGTCGCCCGGTAGGAGGTCACCGCCACCCTGTACTCCCTGTCAGGGTCGAAGGCGCTCCCGTCGGCCATCGAGGAGATGCTGACGCGCGAGCCGCGGGGCTTAGTGACATCGACGGTGTAGTTGATGCCGGCCGCGGAGTCGAAATTAGCAGGACTCTTGGCGAGTTTCCAGCAGAGGCCTCCGTTGGCGTAGTCCTTGGTCTGCTTGATCTTCAGCACGTGCGAATCCTCCGACGGAGCCTCAACCGTGTTGATCCATGCGTCGTAACTCGCTTCAAGATAATCCTTTATCTCTTTGCCGGTCAGCCTCATGACCACAAGCTTGTTCTCATAGGGATAGAGCTTGCGGACATCCCTGTAGAGAACATCGCCGGCGGGGATCTCTCCATCAATCAGAAGAGTCGCCGTGAGAGAGACTTCAACCTGAGGGCAGCTCAGCGAAAGGGCGTGCAGGAAGTTGAGGTAGTCGCACTGTCCCCAGTAGAACTCCCTGGAAACCATAGTCTTGGCGACCTCTCCGACAGGAGAGTTGACAAAGCCTCTGACCGCCTCGTAGTCCTGTGAGAAAGCCTCGGCCATCGAGGCGTCATATTCATCAGCCCTCAAGGACACGACTTCGCCGGAAAGGGTCTTTCCCACGACCTTGCCGCCTTTGACGGCGATCCTGATGTCAGCCACTCCGGCGTTCTGGCCGCCTTTGCCGCTGTCTATGACGATGATGCTGTCGGCCGCCACGGTCTTGAACATATGGTCGTGGCCGGCCACCAGGAGGTCGACTCCGCGCAGGCTTTTGAAGAGATCCAGTCCCTGTTTCTCCTCGTTTCCGCCGTCACCCTTGCCCATAGCGGTGTGGGCCACCACGATGACGACCTGCGGCTTCTCCTTGGAGCGCACCTTGTCCACGTCCTCCTGCACAAGCGGAAGAAGGGATCTGAAAGTGACTCCGGAGACACTGGCAGCATCGACCAGAGATGCGGTCCCGGCATTGGTGTAGCCGAGGATGGCAACCTTGACCCCGCCTTTTTTCACAATCGTGCAGACCGGGAAATATGGCTTGCCGGACGGTCCGGCAAAGGCGTTGCCGGCAAGGAAAGGCACTCCGGCCTTCTTCATTCCGGCGGCAACCCTGTCATAGACCCTGTGGCCGGACTCGAAATCCGAATGGCCGGCCACGACGGCATCGTACTTCATGTAGGCCGCCAGCCTTGGGTAAAGATGGCTGGAGACAGTGTCGATGAAGTTGTAGTAGAACGGTGCACCGTTCCCCCAGAAATTGTCTCCGGCATCGACGAGGATGACATTGTCCTCCCCTTTCTCGCCGCGGATGCCGCTGACGAGACGGCTCTGGGCCATCAGCGAACCGCGGACCTTGCCCCCGTCCTCTACCGGGGCCGCGAACCAGTTGCCGTGGCCGTCACCGGTGGAGACGACGGTCAGATTGTACTCCCCGTCCTTCAGCGAAGAACAGCCGATGACAGCCGCCACTCCGGCGGCCATCATCATCAATTTCCTGAATCCCATTTACTTGACAGACTGAAGCGCGGTGGCCGCACGGGCGTGGAGGTACTCATAATGTGCCCTGTCCTCGGCCGGAGCGGAAGACTTGAGAGAAGCGGTGAGAGTCTTGACCTTGTTCAGGAAAGCGATTCTGTAGCCGTCGACCTCGCTGACGGCGGCTGTGTTGACGGCACGCTGGTAAGGGCTGTCACCCTGGCCGAAAGCGGTCTCGTCGAAGCCGCACCACATCGTCTCCCCGAAAGCGTCCGTCACCTGGTCAGGCAACGCCTCAGACCCGTCAGTCAAAGACTTGCCCAGCAGAGACTTGGTGGAAGAAGCGCAGGAGGCAAGAGCCTCGCGCTGCAGGGTCTTCTCCTCGGCGGTGAGCTTGCGGCCGGAGAGCGAGGAAGCGAAGAGTTCTGAATATAGGTCGTCGAAGAAGTTCCTGATGGTGTAAGGGTCTTTGACTCCTGGAACAGAGGAGGCGAGCATCACGTTGCCGGCGACAGTGGAGACAAGAGCCTGGGCCTGGGCCGAGCAGACGGCGCAGGACTTGGACGTTCCCAACGGGAAGTTCGAAGTCACCGACGGCTCATCCAGCCAGGATGAAGACTTGAGCTGCGAGAGGACCCACTTGAGAGAGGCCTTCTGGGTCTTGCGGTCGACCGGAGTCGAAGGCTTGACGGAAGAGCCGTCCTTCGCGCGGTTCAGGTATATTCCTCCGACCTGGGCCAGCACATTGCCTATGTAGCGGTTGTACTGGTTGACGATCTGGTTGTAGAGGTCGTTCCTGTGGGTGAAATCGGCATCGTCGGCTCCCACCCAGGCGTTCAGGTTCGAGAGGATGTACTTGAGGTTCTTGATGCCGTAGTCGCTGGATTTGACAGGGTCGTCGCCCAGATCCTCCGTCCTCGCGCTCGGATCGTAGGAGCCGTAGCCCAGGCTGGAGATCTGCTGCGCGCCGTAGCGGTAGAGCGGGTCGCCGTCCTTTTCGTCCACTATCTTCTCGGCGATCCTGTACTCCTCCCACATATCCTTGGCCCCGACCACAGGGGTGTAGAGCCATCTGATGGCATATTCATCATACACTCCGAGCGACGGCGGCACGAGTTTCACGCCCTTGTCCTCCGGCTGCGCCACATAGTTGAAGCGGGCGTAGTCCATAATGGAAGGGGTGGTGCCGTACCTGGCGGTGAAGGCGGCGTCGCGCAGCGAGTCAGTCGGATAGGCGGACGAAGCGCCCATATTGTGCATCAGTCCGAGGGTGTGGCCGATCTCGTGGGAGATCACATAGACCAGAGACTCGGAGATGATGTCGTCAGGCATCTTCACGGCGCGGACCTTCTCGTCCACCTGCGAGGTCTGGACGAAGCGCCAGTTGTTGATGAGCTTGATGACATCGTTGTACACCAGCACGGAGGCGTTCAGGATCTCGCCTGTGACGGGGTCGACCCAGGACGGGCCGCTGGCGTTCATCGTGGCGTTCGGGATGTACCTGATGCAGGAATATTTAAGATTGTCCGGGTCGAACTCTGGATCTTCCTCAACGGTCGGAAACTCCTGCGCCTGCATCACGCCCTTCAGACCGATGGCCTCGAAAGCGGTGTTCCAGGCCAGCACGCCCTCCTTGATAGGGGCTTTCCATTTTTCCGGGAAGGAATTGTCGATGTACCAGACGATAGGATTGCTGACCGTCGTTCCCTGCCCGTTCACGAAGGCCGCCGTGTCAGTGAGTTCAAGCCTCCAGCGGGAAGCGAGAACATAGCCCTTGAAGCCGTCCTGGGCGGAAGAGAGGTCATACTTGACGCTCCCCTCTCCCGGACCGACAGGGAATATTCCCACCCTCGAATCCTGCACGCGGGCAGGCATCGGCTTCTCCGGAAGCAGGAGGAAGGAGACGGTGTAGGCGATGGAACCCGTGCCCAGCTTCCTCTTCATCAGAAGCAGGTTCTGGGTGAACTCGACATTGGCGTGGACCTTGACGGACGCATTGTCCTTGAAGGTCTTGAGGCCGTCGAACCAGGTCGCCTTCTCCTCCGCCGCCTTGGTGACGGCGAAAGAGCTTCCCTTCGGAGCGGCCTCGTTGATGAGCGCCGTCACCTCGAAAACCACCTCGGAGCTGTCCTTGCTCATCGCCTGCACCGGAATCCTTCTCAGGACTTTAGGAATATAGCTGCGCTCGAGGGCAGCCTTCATCCCCGGGTCGGAGGCCGTGGCGTTCGTTCCCGGCACGGTCAGCACCACAAGGCTGTCGCTAAGGTCGATCTGGAAATATGTCGGTTTGACATACTTGCTGCCGACGTTGACGAAAGCGGGGTTGCTGCTTTCGGTCACCGTGCCGCCGACAAGCATCCTGCGGCCCATAAGGCTTTTAGGGAAGCCCATATAGACCTTGTCCTTTGTCGTGCGGTACAGTCTGAAGGTCTCGCTGCAGGAAGAGTCGGCCACCTCCTTCATCAGTTTGGCGTAAGGTGACTGCTTCTTTTTCGGAGCGGGCTTCTGCGTCTCGGCCACCGCCTCCGTCTTCGCCTTCTTTTTCTTCTTAGGTCCTGCGAAAGCCGCCTGGCCGGTGCAAGGCACCAGTACCAGAGCGGCTGCAAGAGTAAGGATGAAACTCCTTGCTGTCATAAATATTTCTATCGGTTTATCGGTTTTCTTTCAGTTTCTTACTTTTCCCTCACACAACGGACATTGTAGGCGTCCCAATAGGTGCGGGTTCCGGAGTAGTCGTTCTTCAGATTCACACTGGCCATGCCCTTTAGCGAAGCGGCAGTGTTCACGCCCGGCGCTGAAGAAAGGCTGAATGTGTAGAGTAAAGAGTAGTTCTTGGAAGAACTTGTAGCAGGAGCTTCCGTCCCCACATAGTCGGAGCAGAAGAAATTGACAGCATATTTGTTACTGAACATCATCTGGATCGTACTGTAAGCTTTGGAGAATTTGGTCTCCGCTTTTCCGTTGGCCATAAAGTAGAATTCCTGTTCTCCGTCGGAATATTTCACATAACGTGTCTTGCCGTCGCTGCCCTTGATGTCGGACCCGTCGAAGTTGCCGAACTCGACTCCGGCCGCGCCGACATTGACAAGGTCCTGCAGTTCAGCATAGGTAGGAAGCCTCCAGGACTTCTCGCCAGAGCCGACCTTCACA
>CAVJKE010000070.1:0-8719 GCA_963649695.1 bacterium | reverse complement strand
GTGGGATAAGGTATTTTATCACAGGCATTTTGCCACTTGCGAAAGTTGAGTTAAGAACCCGCTGGATCGCGAAGTAAACGATTTAGCGGGTTCTCCGTTTTTCCTGTGTGGATTTCAGATGGAAAAATGTCTTTTTTTTGTTAGAGATTGTAACGGGAAAAACTTTATATTTGCAGACTGTTAACAAGTTGAAAATTTTAGTTAGTTAGTTTTTCAGTATTACCTATCAGATGGTCCGGAGGCCCGGAACATCTTTTTTAAACCTACGTAACATTCATTATGCTTAGAAAACGATTCCATTGGATGGCCGCCGCCCTCCTTACGATGTTTTTCGGTGTGTCCTCGCTGACATCGTGCAAAGACGAAGATCCGTTGCTCCCGGACAATCCTGAAAGCAAGACAGAAGAAGAGTACAAGCAGGAACTTTACGAGTCGCTTGTCGGTGCGTCATGCCTTGATTTCGGCGATTTCGCCTGCGGTGGAGACACTTTCGGAATGATCTATTTAGGACAGGATAGCACTTTCCTCTATGTGAGGGTCAAAGGCGACATCAGCGACGCCGAGGATGAGGCCACCAGAGCCAGGGTCAAAGCTCTTGTCAAGGCTGAGACCGATGCTGAAGGCGGTTCCACCGATGATGATTTCGACATTGTCGGGATGTATATGGGAACTTGGAATGTCTTCGTCTCCAAGGAGAATCCTTGGTCGGACGGCACTGAGGCCGAAGAGGAAGGGACGATGCTGGCCGGTTTCAACGCCAACTTCAAAGTGTCCGACGACCTTGCGGGTGACCTTCTCAACAAGAACCTTACCTACTATGTGGTCGGAGAAGATGAAGATGAGGAAGGCGAAAGCGTCATCTTTACCCTTACGTCAGGCGCTATCGACTACATTATGATGGAGGGTGTGTCCGAAAAGCCTTCAACCAGAGGCTGGTGGAGCAGTTTCTGCAACTGGGTCGTGAACACCCTGGGAGTGGACTCATCCGACTACAATATGAATTACGACAAGTCCGCCGCGTTCTGGAAGTCCGCCGAGAATGATCTGAAAACGTTGAGCCGCAACGCCACCACCGATTACGCCAACTGGATGGGACAGATTTGCACTGATCCGGAGAACACCCGTATCTGCGATATGAACATCCCTGGAACGCACGACACCTTCACCTACTATATGGACCGTGTCCAGGCTTCAACCCTGTGTTCTTATGCCCGTACCCAGCATAAAGACATCGAGGGACAGTGGAATGTCGGTGTCCGTGTTTTCGACATGCGTATCAGAAGCACCGTGGGCAACATCAGCGCAGGTGTCTACGACATACTTGACAGGGAAAAGATGGGCCTGTTCCACGGTCCGATCTGGTGTGGTCTGTCTATGAGGCAGGGCGTTGAAGAGGTCTGCAGAATGGTAAAGGAACATCCTACTGAGACAGCCATTCTCTTCGTCGACATCGAAGGCGACGAGGATGGCGATGATTACCTCCACGCACACGACGTGATGGAAGAATTCAAGGATTACTTTGTGGCGAATCCTAGGGCAGGAATGACATTGAAGGACTGTGCAGGAAAGGTCATCGTGATGCAGAACTGGGAATGTGACGGCGACCTCCACATCGGTTCGTACATCAGGTATGGTGACGACACTTTCGTGAAGGACGGCTTCATCAGATTCTATGACTCTAACGGCGGACTAAATGGAGAGGTGGCCACCTGCTACTACCAGAACAGGTACCAGGCAAGCTCCACCACCCTCTGCACGGATTTCTGGAATATGAAGAGAACGGAAATGGACAGGTGTTTCTTGGAGGCGAACAAGACCAAAGGCTCTTCCAAATATGTCTGGTCTGTCAACCAGGCCAGCGCCTATGTGGGCGGCCAGTGGATCCACATGTCATACGCCAAGAGTTCTAACGCGATGAACACCTGGACCTTCGACTATGTGAAGAACCACAAGAGCACCAAGCTCGGCATCGTGGAGATGGACTACGCCGGCAGCAACGACAAATACGACGGCTACTATGTCAACGGCGAGGCTCTGCCTAAGGCCATCGTCGAAACCAACAGATGGCAGTAGACTATCATATTCAATGAATATGCAAGAGGAGCGGGCTGACAGTCCGCTCCTCTTTTTTTAGCTGCGACGCCGGGAAAATATCGGAATCCTTTTTGAAAGGTTTTACCGGAATTATTGTTATTTTTGTGAATTCAAAACCAATCGGAATGAAAGATAACAAAATGCCAGCATATCCGCTCGTCGATATGTCTGAACTGAACAGATGTCTGCTTTGCAGTGACGCCCCTTGTACAAAACAATGCCCTAAAGGTTTCCCTGTCGGAGATGTCCTCCGTTCGGTCTATTTCCGCAACGGTCTGGGCGCTCTCGAGAAGACAGGCGGAGTGCAGTGTCTTGACTGTGACGCGCCTTGCGAGAAAGCCTGCCTGCTCGGCAAGAAGAGTTTCCCTGTCAGGATCAAGGCCATTATGGGCGCGCTTTATGAGAGCGCCAAGAACACTGTGGATTCAGGTATAGTGAGCGAGGAGCAGATCCGCGGAGCCTTCCTTGTTCCAGAAGAGCCGGACATCACCGCTGACATCTGCGGGGTTAAACTCGAGAATCCTTTCCTGCTCTCATCCTCTGTGGTGGCAAGCAGTTACGAGATGTGCGCCAAGGCGTTCCGGGCCGGCTGGGCCGGCGCTGCCTTCAAGACCATCTGCACGTTCCCGCAGCACGAGGCCTCCCCGCGTTTCTCGACCATAACGAACCATTCAAACTCATTCTGCGGCTTCAAGAACATCGAACAGCTCTCCGACCACAGCGTGGAAGAGAACATGGAGGTGTTCCGCCGCCTCAAGGCCGATTTCCCGTCCAAGGTGATCGTGGCCTCGATAATGGGACAGAACGAACAGGAATGGACCGATCTGGCGCACAGATGCGAACTCGCCGGAGCTGATGTGATCGAGTGCAATTTCTCTTGTCCGAATATGGAATCCGACTCTCTGGGCGTCACTATCGGCCAGGACGCCGCTTTGATCGAGAAATTCACAAGGGCGGCGCGCCGGGGTACGAAACTCCCTGTGCTGGCCAAGATGACCCCGAACATCACCGACATGGTGCCGATGGCCGCTGCCGCGAAGAGGGGAGGGGCTGACGGAATCGCCGCCATCAACACTATCAGCAGCATCACCGGCGTGAACATCAACACATTCACGGCCGAGCCGGACGTGCACGGCAGTTCGATTGTCGGCGGCTATTCGGGCCAGGCCGTCAAGCCTATAGCGCTTCGTTTCATCTCGGATATGGCCAGAAGCGAGGAACTCGCCGGTATGCATATCAGCGGAATGGGCGGCATCGAGAACTGGGTCGACGCCCTTGAGTTCATCTCGCTCGGAGCCGGCAGCCTTCAGGTGACCACGGCCGTGATGCAGTACGGCTACCGCATTATCGACGATCTGGTCGGCGGTCTGAAATACTATCTTAAAGTCAAGGGATTCAAGAACATCCGGTCGATAGTCGGGGCTGCGGTGGGCAGCATCGTGCCTCACAACAAACTTGAAAGGGACACCGTCCTCTTCCCTAAGTTCAATTATGACAAGTGCATAGGCTGCGGCAGATGCTACATCTCCTGCTATGACGGCGGCCACCAGGCCATCGACTTCGACATCGAGGACAGACGGCCTCGGCTCAATGCCAAAAAATGCGTCGGCTGCCATCTTTGCCGGCTTGTCTGCCCTTCCAAGGCCATAGACGTGGCGGTCAAAAGAATCGACCGCTCATAGACTCTCTGCTGGAAGGGCAACTTCCGGCCTCACGGAAAGCATCAACCATAACAGTAAAAAACGAAACGATAATATGTACAGACAACTTCTTAGAAATCTTTTTGTTGCCGCTGCGGCGGCCGCTTTGTCGCTTGGCGTCCGCGCGGCGGACAATACCGGCGACGTCAAACTTACTGAAGAGCTGGGTGGCGAGGCCTGGAAGGTCTCCTGCTGGATCTCGGCCGCTGACGCCCCTGTGGTGACAGGGAAAATAGACAGTGATAACGAGAGGGCGGCCGACGGAGCCAGCTGGTTCGTCTCCACGCTGAAGAACGAACGCAAGGTGGTGGCTGCCAAGTGGATGACAACCGGACTTGGAGTCTATGAACTGTATGTCAACGGCAATCCGGTCGGTGAAGAAATCCTCAAGCCGGGTTTCACCCACTATGCGAAGACCAAACGTTCTTTCACTTATGACATAACCGGCCTCATCGCCGTCAAGAAGGGAGCGAAGAACGTGTTCTCGGCCCAGGTGACTCCGGGGTGGTGGGCGGACAAGATAATCACGCCTTCCAAACATGACGGGATGATAGGTAAGAAGACCGCGTTCCGCGGAGTCGTTGAGCTGACATATTCAGACGGCACGAAGAAACTCTACGGCACGAACCTCGAGGACTGGAAGGCCGGTGTGGCCGGACCGGTCAAGCACGCTGACATATTCGACGGCGAGGAATATGACGCCCGCGAGCTGCCGGGGTACGAAACTCCTGAGAAACTGTCCGTTCCGGAGGAGAACAAGGAATTCAGCGGCGAGATCCTTCCGACCGGCGGAGCGGAGGTCTATCTCCGCAAGGATCTGGCCCTCGCGCCTGTCAGGATGTACACCTGGGAGACCGTGACCGGAGCAACCGACGACGAGTACGGCACCGTGGTCATTAAGAATGAATATAAGGACGGTGACGAGATCGTGCTTCATCCGGGCGAGAACCTTGTGGTGGACTTCGGCCAGAACGCCGCCGCTGTGCCATCGTTCATATTCAATGCCAAGGAAGGCACAGTCCTCACCTGCCTCCCGTCGGAGCTGCTCAATGACGGCAACGGCGCGCAATTCCGCGGGATGGATGGTCCGGAAGGAAGCGTCCACCGCCGCAATCTGCGCATACCGGACACCGGAATGAGATTGACCTACACCTTCGCCGCTTCTGCCGAGCCTGTCTCTTTCACTCCGACCGTCACTTTCTTCGGCTACCGTCTGGTCTCCATCACGGTCACTGACGAGGTCACCATCAAGAGCATAAGGTCCGTCCCTGTGTCATCTATCACTGAAAAGTTGGAGACCGGCACGGTGACCACCGGCAATGAACTTATCAACAGGCTGATTTCCAACACTGTCTGGGGACAGCGCTCCAACTATCTTTCCGTTCCGACCGACTGCCCGCAGCGCAACGAGCGTCTGGGCTGGACGGCGGACACGCAGGTGTTCTCGGAGACCGGTACCTTCTTCGCCGACACCAGGCTCTTCTTCCATAAATGGATGAGGGACATGAGGGACACGCAGGATTCGCTGGGTGGATTCGGTGGCGTGGCCCCTGCCGCGCAGTACGGGTCCGAGGCGAAGTCGAAGATGCGCCTCGGCTGGTCCGACGCCGGAGTCATTGTCCCTTGGGTGGTCTGGAAACAGTTCAACGACAAGGACATCGTGGATGAGAACTGGGAAGCGATGGAAAAACTGATGGACCACATCAACGAGACTAAATACGACCACAAGACCCTCATCGCCGAGAACGGTGATTTCCAGTGGGGTGATTGGCTGAGCTATGAACCCCTCTCGTCCAACGGCAATGTCCACGGAGGAATACGTGCGAAGAATAAATACGGCAGGATGGGGGTCAGCACGGCTGCCTGTGAATATTGGAATTACCTGAGCGCCTGCTACTGGGCCTCCAATGCGGGAATGATGAAGGATATGGCCGCGGCCACAGGCCGTGACGCCGCCAAGTACGACGAAATGCAGAAAACCGCGGTGAAGTATCTGAAGGAAAGATTCCTCAACGAGGACGGCACATTCAAGCTGGACATCCTCAACACGATGCAGACTCCTGCCCTTTTCGCGCTCAGGAACAACCTGGTGGAAGGGGAGGCTAAAGACGCTCTCATAGCCCGTCTGCGCAAGAACTTCAAGGACCACAAAGGCTGCCTTCAGACCGGCTTCCTAGGCACGTCCATCCTTATGCCTACACTGACGGAGAACGGAATGGTGGATGTGGCCTACGAGCTTCTGTTCCAGCGCAGGAATCCGAGCTGGCTCTATTCGGTGGACAACGGGGCGACGACGATCTGGGAACGCTGGAATTCCTACATGAACACCTCGGGCATGGGTCCGAGCGGAATGAACAGCTTCAACCACTACGCCTACGGAGTCGTCTGCGAGTGGATCTGGAAAACCGTCGCGGGAATATCGGCGGACGCGGCCCAGCCGGGTTTCAAGCACATCATAATGAAGCCTGTTCCGGACAAGAGGCTCGGCTTCGTGAAGGCTGAATACAAGTCGGCCGCCGGCCTCATCAAGAGCGAATGGAAATACGAGGGCGACAAATGGATCTGGAATTTCACCATTCCGGAAGGATCCGCCGCCTCCGTCACCCTCCCCGGAGAAACCGAGGCCAAGGAATATGCCGCCGGCACCTACACGCTGGAGATGTAGCCGAAGAATCGCAAGAGTTTGATACTCACACATAGTCAAGAACGGAGGACCTTCATCGGCCCTCCGTTTTTGTGTGCCGGACGGGTGCGGACAAGGCTGGACATGATCCCCTCCTCTTTTTGTGTCCTTCGGCTGTAAAATTTCGGCTGTAAAATTAATTTACAGGGGTGTAAAGTTTCTTTACACTTGAATCGCCGTCTGTGTCGGGCTATCGTATTGATTGATAATGCGATGATTGTTTTGGCACAGAAGTGGTTTCGGTGTCCTGCGCAGCCCCCTGAACGAGGGATGACGCAGTGATATTCATAAATTATGGGAATGTTTGGCAGAAGAAAGTTGGGTACGCCGCTGTCCGCGGCTTTGAATGTGCTTGGAATGACGGTGGCCTTCGCCGCCTTGTACATAATTCTGGTGCAGGTGCATCACGACCTGAGCTACAACCGCGGCGTGAAGGACGTGGAGAGAATCTATTGCGTGTCGATTCCTGACTGGTACACCGAAGGCAGCTGTATGCTTTGGGTGGACCGCCCGCCTTTCGAACACATAATCTCTTCTAATTCGCAGATCGAGGCCGGCGGCACCGGCTATCTGGACGGGAGGGCGGATGAATACATCATCGGTGACGGCAAGAATCCGCAGCTGTCCGACCCGAGCGTCAAGATCAATTCATCTTCGATGAGCAAGACGGCCCTGGACGTGTTCGGCTTCGAACTCGCCGCAGGCTCCTGGGACAATTTCGTCAGGCCCGGCGTGGACTTCGCAGTGAGCGAGTCTGCCGCCAGGAAGTACGGCCTTGAGGTCGGCTCCAATCTCAAAGAGAGAAACTGGCGGACCGGCACTTTTGTGGATGTCAATGTGGTCGCCATCTACAAGGATATGCCGGCGAACACTGACCTTGCAAGTTTCGAGATAATGGACCCGATCGGTGACGAGGGCCTTGACGACTGGAGCGAATGGTCCTTCCCTTACTTCTTCAAGGCCAAGGAGGGTGTGTCGAAAGAGGAACTGGAAACTTCCAGCCGCAAACTTATGGCTGAAGCGCTCGGGGAGGTCCTGGATCCCGATGAGGAGACCATGTCCGAAACTCTCAAGCGGTTTGAAATCCACCTGATTCCGCTTGCTGACATCTACTTTGACAAGACTGTGTCCAATCCTGTGGGAGCCACCGGCAACAAGTCCACCACCTGGACTTTGCTGGCCGTAGCCATCCTCGTGATTCTCATCGCCTTCATCAATTTCGTCAACTTCTTCTTCGCCCTTGTGCCGACCAAGATACGCTCGGTCAACACCAGAAAGGTGCTGGGAGCCTCGCGGACGAGTCTGGTCCTGGGCTGCGTGGGGGAAGCTGTGGCGCTGATCGCGGTCTCTCTGGCCTGCGCGGCGGCCGTCGTGCTGATCTTCCAGAACACCCCTTCGGCGAACCTCATCACCTGCTCCACCTCGTTCGGAGCGAACGCAGGTGTAGGAATATTCACCATCGTCCTCGGACTGGTGTTCGCCGTGGCCACGAGCCTCTATCCGGCGTTCTACATAACTTCCTTCTCGCCGGCACTTGTTCTGAAAGGCTCATTCGCCGCTAGCTCCAGAGGCCGTGCGCTGAGGTATGTGCTTGTGGGCCTGCAGTTTCTGATCTCGATCACGCTGATAATCTGCGCCACTTTCGTCGGCCTCCAGCGCAAGTTCATGGTCGGCCACGATATGGGCTTCGACCGTGAGGAACTCATCGTGGCGACCCTCAACAGAAGCGTGGCTTCGACATCCCCGGAAACCATCAGGACAAAACTTATGGAGGATCCTCAGGTCAAGGACATCACCTGGGCCGACGGTGACCTCGTGGAGCCGAACCGTATGGGCTGGGGAAGGTCGTTCAAGGATGAGCAGATCAATTTCCAGTGCTATCCGGTCGCCTGGAACTTCCTGCAGTTCATGGGCATCCCTGTCGTCGAGGGAAGGGACTTCACCCGGGCCGACGAACAGAGCGAGAACGGAGTGTTCATATTCAATGAATCCGCGAAGAACAAGTTCGGCTTCACTTTGGAAGACAAGCTCGTCGGCCACACGGACTTCCCGGCCGAGATCGCCGGTTTCTGCCGCGATTTCAATTTCACCTCGCTCAAGGACGATGTCTCGCCGATAGCTCTCTACATCTTCGGAAAACATCCTTGGAGGCCGCTCACGACCCTTTTCGTGCGCACGCAGAAGAACGCCGACCTTCCGGCCGTGATGAAGGAGATCACGGACATCGTCAGCGGACTTGACC
>CAVJKE010000069.1:0-8785 GCA_963649695.1 bacterium | reverse complement strand
GGGTGTTGAGGGAGTCGATCTGCACGATGTAGTTCTTCATTATGCTCCTCAGCGTGCCGAGTTCCTTCTCGTACTGACGCATCTTGCGGCGGTTCGTGGCCTCGGTCTGCTGGATTCTCTCGATCAGCTGGTTGACTTCCTCCTTGGACGAGTCAAGCTGGCTGTTGACCTCGGCATAGTCGGACGAAAGGCTGTCATAGTCGCCTTTCAGGGCTATCATCTGCTGGGTGAGGTCCTCCTTCTCAGCGTTGAGGTCTTTCACCAGACTGGACTTGGACGCCCATATGTAGGCGAGGGCGGCGGCCATCAGCACGGCCACGGCCACAAGTCCGTACATCACCTTCTTGAGGCTTTCGTTTTTCCTCTCTTGCTCCTCGCGCTCGCGGCGCTCCTGGATCGGGTCTATTTCTGCCATATTCTTACTTTTAATGTTTAACCTCTGTAATCAGAAACACAAAAATAACAAAACTATTTCACTATCTTTGCCCCACAAGCAAAAATCACACTATTTGTAAAACAGAAATCATTATGAAATACGCGATCAGAGCAATCAAATACTTCATCTACTTCACCCTCCTTCTCGTCATCATAATGGCTGTCCTCGTGTTCATCGGAGCGGTCAAGGCGGATCTGGACCTGATGTTCAGAGGCGGGGTCAACTCCCTGTGGCAGATAGCTTTGCTCTTCGCTGTCGTGGCCGCCTTCTACCCGAAGTTCGGCTTCATCTCCAGAAATGTCCAGCTCGGAGGAGAGTACAAAGACCTCAGGGACGGGATCATTGAATATATGGAAGCGCGCGGCTACCGTCTTGAGACCGAGGATGGCGAGAATCTGACCTTCCGTCTCCGCTCGAAGTTAAGCGCCATCTTCAAGATGCTGGAGGACAGGATCACGATGACCCGCACCCTCGGCGGATTCGAGGTGGAAGGCCTCACCAAAGACGTGGTCAGAATCATAGGCGGTCTGGAATATAAGTTCCGACGCAACGATGAAAACTAGGATGTTCCGCACCTTGCGGAACTTAAATATTTAATATTCAGCATTATGGCAGAAGAACTTAAAACCGTGGCACGCTTCCGTGACGCGATGAGCGCCCACATCACCGCAGGTATGCTCAACGAGAACGGCATTCCTGCCGCCGTGTTCGGAGAGAACTCCTCCTATGTCTCCCTGAACTACGTCGACCCGATCGAGGTCAAGGTGAACCCGGCCGACTACGACGCGGCCGTGGCCCTGCTTGAAGCGGAGAGCGGGGAGAATCCTGAAGGTCCGGAGAACGAAGAGGAGTCCGGCAAGGAATAGCCTCTGAAGCCGATTGCCGCCTGCAGGCTGCCGCGGATTACTGCTGGCCGCCGCCGGCATTCCGGACACAGACCAAACCGGCCTTACAGCCGGCAACAGACAAAAAAGAGAGGACGGGCCATCTGGTCCGTCCTCTTTCGTTCAAGCCGCCGGAGCGGCTGTCATAGATTACTGAGCGCCTTTCTTGAAGTACATACTCTCGGCGTTGTTACCGTTGTAGTTGGCCTGGTAGATGACATCATAGCTGCCCTTGATCGTGGAAGCGGCCTCGCCGGTCGCGGCCACGCAGGAGATACCGCAGATGTAGTGGTTGCCGGCAGCGGTCTTCTGACCCTTGCCGTAGTACTGGTACTTAGCCTGGGTGTAGTCGATTTCAGATGTCTCAGCATCTTCAGGGAAATCAAACCAGAGCCAGTCATAGTCAGTGCTTGAGAACACACCTGCACCAGGAGCGAAGTTGTAACCTGACCAGTAGCCGCTTGACAGCTCAGGGAGGAAGGCTACATACTTGCCTTGAGTGGTCTTCTGGGCGGAACGACGGTCGAAGAACACGCCGAAGCGTACAGTTCTGGCCTCATAGTCGATGTCCACACAAGCGTCCATCGTGGCTCCAGGATAGAGACCTGTGATACCGATGTTGTTGGTGTGGGTCGCTCCCGTGGCGTCGGTGAGGGTCTCGCCCTTGAGAGGGTCGCCGAAGGTGAGGACTCCCTTGTAAGCTCCGATGCTGCCCTTTCCAAGAGACTTGTTAGGGTCGAAGAGCTTGGCGAAGAGTGTCCAGGTGCCCTTGAACTCGTTGGCTCCGATCTGGGTGAACTTGTAGGTGTGACCGTTGTCAAGGACAATCTCACCCTTACGTACGCTGCCGGTCTTGTTGGCCTCGACGGTGAGGACTCCGTTGCTGACAGAGATCCACTTGGAAGCGCTCAGAACCTTGGCGTAGACATCGTTCACGGTGTAGGCCTCGTCCGGAATCCAGTAGTTGAACTCCTTGGAATCAACAGTCTGGTTGACAACCGTGGTCTTGCCGGCCTTAATGTCGGTGACCTCAAGGTTGTTGCCGTAGGTGGTCTGGCCGATGTGGGAGATCAGGCTGGTGTTCTTGTACTCGCCACCTACAGGCCAAACGGCGATGTAAGCGGTGGCTGAGCCGGCGGCCTCGTCAACAGTGGCAGGGATTGTCAAAGTACCCTTCTCGCTGTCAGTTCCAGGAGCGTCGAAAGGCAGAGTGACATTGGTGTACTGGGATTCGCTGCCGATCGTGATCGTGGTCTTTCCGGCCTCGACCTTCGTGCCTTCAGGGAAGGTCACGGTAACCTTTACGATACCCGTCTTGTAGGCAAGAGAAACGGCGGTGTTGCCGCTCAGGCTGCTTACAGGAACGGTGGCCTCCACAACCTGGTAGCTCTGCGCGCTGGCGAGAGTTCCGTCCTGTGAACCGAGAGCCACGGCTGTAGGAGATGAACCGTAGTTGACAAGATTGGTCTCCTTGTTGTCAAGGTAGATCACAGCGTTGGTGGCGTTGTTAGGAACAGCCACCTTGCTGTTGCTGAAAGTGCCGGTTTTGCCGGTGGCGAGACCGGACAGGACCTGGGTCCTTCCGACCGGTGTGCCTTCAGAGTTGGCGAAACGGATACGGAGGAAATCTTTCTCTGTGAAAGAGGATTTAAGCTCCGTTCCAGTCACTGACGGGAATGTGGCATCGACTGTCACAGACTGCATCGTGACGTTCTCGTCCTTGAACTCAACCACATCCTCACCGCTGTCGCAGGCAGCGAAGAATGCGAGGGAAGAGAGTGCAAGGGCACATATCATTAATGTTTTTTTCATACTGAAAATTCTCATTCTAAATGTTGTGTACACAAACTGCTAGTTCCAATAAGGGTTGCCCTGACGCTCCTTCTGAGGGATTTCCCAGGTGAAGCCTTCGGTAGGGATCTGAGTCTTGCTCCAATGGTTGGCGCCTCTTGTGTTCTGCACACCCCAACGCTTCTGGTTGAAGAAAGCCCAGTCACCTTCACCCCACATCTCAATTCTCCACTGGAGTTTTACCATCTCCATAGTGGACTTGCCGGCCATGGTGTTGTCGCAGGTCATAGTCTTCGCACCGGTCTTGGTACGGGCCTTGAGAAGCTTGTCAAGCATAGCCTTCGCCTGGGCGTCCTGTCCGTTCTGGGCATAAGCCTCGGCGACCATCAGCAGCACCGCTGAAGAGCGGAGGTAGATGTTGTCGGCTGTGGCGGCGGCGTTCGTGTGGTTCTTGTAGCCGATGGCTGAAGAAGCGGCCCACTTGAACGAGGTGTACTTAGGCATCTTGTACTGGTACCAGGTCGTGTCGGTGCCGTTGGCGCTGTACACGTGGAAGTTCTCGAAATCCTTGGCGAGGATGCAGGCCTTGCGGCAGTCATCATCGGAGAGAGCCTGGTAGATGTTCTCATCCACCTGATAGTAACCTGAAGGAGTGCTCTTGAGAGCGTTGAGTCCGTCGAGAGACCAGAACACGTTGGTAGTTCCTCTCGCACCTCCGAAGATGGCCTCAGGGTTCTTTTCAAGGTTGAAGAAAGCGTTCTGTTCAGCGTTGAAGTCGATTCCGTCCCAGGCTGTACCTGCAGGGTTGTCCGCGGTCACGTTGGCGCGTGAGTTGACGGCAGGAAGCAGAGTGGCGTCCATTCCGTAGTAGTCAGCAGAAATCAGGTCAGGGAAATGGCTGAGAAGGTCGTTACCGGCCTCGATGACGGTTTCCCACTCCTTGCTGTCAAGAGCGGCGCGGCAGCGGTAGTACTGGGCCACGGCGCAGTCGATGTCGTAGATCTGGGTGGACTCTTTGCCGATGGTGTAACCCTGTGTGCCGTAGTTTGAGTTGTGGAAGAGTTCCACAGCCTCGGCGAAAGTGGAGTTAACCCACTCCCAGGTAGCGGCTACTGAAAGCGGCTCCTTGGCGGCATTGTAGGTGTAGGCATCGTAGATAGGCCAGCCCTGCTTGGTTGTGGATGTGACATCCTGAAGGTCGGTGTAACGCTCCATAAGAAGCATGTAGCAGAGGGCCTTCATAGTCAGAGCCTTGGCACGGCTGGAAGCCATTGAAGGGTACTTCTCGATACGCTCGTCAGTGAGGAAGTCGAGAGCCTTCAGCGCGACTCCGAGCTTGAGTACCGGAGCGAGGTAGTAGCCATAGTTCTGAATCTCCTGGTCGGTTCTCCAGTAAGTGTTGTTGGCGAGATTCTGGTACCAGGTCTTGAAAGACCCCTGGTTGAGCTGGTCACCTTCGACCACGTCGCCTGACTGGCAGAAACGGCGGAATTCGAAGTTGCTCTCATAGGCGGAACTGTTGGAGTAACCGCCGTTGATTGAGGCGTTGTAGATGTTGATGTAAGAAGGAAGCGAACCGACAAGACCGGTGAGAACCTGCTCCTCAGCATCTGAACTGGTTGACATGTACTCAGCCATCTGGTCATCGGTGAAGTAGTTCGGGTTGTTGACATCCAGAAGCGATGTGCAGGATGTCATACCGATGCCAAGCATCGCCGCCGCTAAAAGACATTTATATGATGTTTTCATATCTGTGTGCGTTTATTTGATTAGAAATCAAGATTCAAACCGATTGTGAAGGTCTGCATCTGAGGGTAGATGTAGGTGTCGACCTCCTTACCACCAATGGTGGAGAATGTAGGATCGACTCCCTTCTGCTGAGAGAAGATCAGCACATTGTCCGCAGACACGAAGGCGCGGAGGGCGCTGATGTTGACTTTCTGAGTGAGCTTCTTAGGCAGGGTGTAACCGATGGTGACGTTCTTGACGCGGAAGTAGCTGGCGTCGAAGAGGCTCATGTCGGTGTAGTTGTGCGAACCAGGAAGGTAAGCGCCGTCAAGATAGTAGCTGCTTGCTCCTGAGCTTGGGAACCACTGCATAGGGAAGTATGCGCTCGTGTTGTCAGGACTCCAGGTGTTGCCGACGAGATCCTTGGAAATAGGAATGCCTGTACCTCCGAAGGTTGAGCCGCGGAACAGATGCTGAGAGTACTCCATAGAGAAGAACTTGCCGCCGAACTGGTAAGCTGAAACGATGCTGAAGTCGAGATTCTTCCAACGGAGGTTGAGGGTGAGACCGCCGATCCAGTCAGGGGTGGCGGAACCTACCTCATAGTAGGAAGCGTCTGCAGCGACATCAGTCTTGACGTTGTCACCGACCTGATAGCCAGTGTAACGTCCACCGTGCTCGTAAACACCGGTGGTGGTGTTCATATTCACATCATAGTAGGTGACACGGTGCCAGTAGAGAGGAAGACCTGACTCCTGGTCAACACCGGCGTACTTAGGCATATAGAGGTTGAACAGGTCCTTGCCCTCGCCGCGGAGGTAGAAGATACCACGGCCTGCGTGGGAGGCTGTACCGGCCTGGGCCATATCCTCGGTAGCGACTGTCCAGCATCCCTTAGGGAGATCCATTGTCTCATCGTAGTTAGGAATCTGGTCGGCAGGAACGCTCTCAAGGATCGAGCGGTAGTGAGTACCGTTGATGCCGATGCTGAGGGTGAGGTCCTTGGTGCGGACGAGGTCGGCGTCGAGTTCGATTTCAATACCTCTGTTGCGTACCTGGGCGGCGTTACCGGTGACAGAAGTGTAGCCGGCGCTGGCCAGAGGCGAGAGGGACTGGTTGAACAGAGAGTTCACCGTGAGGTGGTTGTAGTAGTCGATGGCACCGGTCAGACGGCTCTTCAGCACGCTGAAGTCGAGACCGAGGTCAAGCTGATGGATGTTCTCCCAGGTCAGGTCGGAACGGACGAGGTCGTTACCTGTCTTGATAGCCGTGGAGGCAGGGACACCGGTACCTGAAGAACTGGTCTGCCAAGAACTTACAGAGTAGTACCAGTAGTGGTTGAGGTAGTAGGAGGTCAAGCCGTTGGAGTTACCGGTCACACCGTAGCTGGCGCGCAGCTTGGCGTTGTCGAGCCAGGTCTTGGCATCCTTCAGGAAGCCTTCCTCAGAGAAGCGCCAGCCTGCGCCCACTGACCAGAATGTTCCCCAACGGTTGTCCTTGGTGAACTTGGAGGCGGCGTCGCGGCGGAGCGAAGCGGAGAGGTAGTACTTGCTGTCGTAGTTGTAGTTGAAACGGCTGAGGTAGGACTCTGTCCTGTAGATGTCGGTAGCGAATCCAGGAGAAGCGGAGCTCTCACCGCCCTGGTTCACATAACGGCCGACGAAGTTACCTGCGATGGCGTAGCCGGCGATGAGCTCATAGGATGAACCGTAGTTGAGGGACTCCTTGTTGAGGTCCTCGTACTCGTGGCCGACCATTGCGTCAACGTGGTGCTTGCCGAAATCCTGGTCGTAGGAGAGGAGCTGCTGGGTGTTGATGATCCTGCGCTGGTAAGTCTTGATACCGATACCGCCGTTAGGCTTAGCACGTCCGGCAATGTGGTTCCAGTACATGTTTCTACGCCAGTGAGACTCATCCATATTGAAGTTGAGATTGAAGTTGAAGTGCTTCAGGAAGGAGAAGTCTGCGTAAAGACGGGTTGTCCAGGTGGAGATGTCCTGACGCTCGACATTGGTCTTGGCGACATATTGATAGTCACTGGTGAAGGTGCTGGTGGCAACGTGGTTCTCACCGAGTGGTGAATATGAAGAGTTGCTGACGTTGAGAACCTTCTCTCCGTTATTGAGAACGTAGTTGCCGTCCGCATCCATGTTGTAGACAGGGACGATAGGCTGCCAACCCTTGACCTGGAGCATCGAGTTACCGGAAGCTCCACCGATCTGGCGGGAACCCCACTTACCTGCCTGGGCACGGGTGCTGGTCTTTGAATAACCTACGTTGGCGCCGATCTTCAACCATTTGAGAGCCTGGGCGTCGAAGTTGAAACGGCCGCTGTAGCGCTCGTATGAACTACCTACAAGGTAGGAAGGATCGTCCTGGTAGCCGAGGGATGCATAGTAGTGCATCTTCTCTGAACCGCCGCTTGCGGAGAGGTTGTACTCCTGACGGAAAGCGTCCTGGAACATGATGTCGGAGGCGTTGCCGCTATAGAGCAGGGAGGCGTCCTTGTTGATCTTTCCGGTGGTAGGGTCAACGAGGTAGGCGCCGCTCATCGTAGAGGATGAGTTGGAACCTGAACCGGTGTTGGTGTAGATGGCTCCCGGGACCTTGTAGGCCATGTTGTTGCCGAGGACGTTCTTCTGGAAAGCGGTCTCGCTTCCGTTGTAGTCGAAGAGGTGCTGGCTGGCGAACAGTCTGGCCTCCTCGTCTGAATGGTTAGGAGTGGCGATGTTGGTGTAGTAGTTGCCGTTGGCGTCGACACCAGGAAGACCGGTGCCGTTCACACCGTAACGGTAAGAGTTGTAGATTGACTGCCAGGCATACTCATAGTACTCGGCTGCGGTGTCGATCGAGTTGACGTTGTAGTCACCGATCGAGTTCCAACCCCAGCGGCTCTGGAAGGAGATCTTAGCCTTGCCTTCAGAACCTCTCTTGGTGGTGATGAGGATGACACCGTTACCGGCTCTTGAACCGTAGAGGGCTGTCGAAGCGGCATCCTTGAGGACGGTCACGGAAGCGATGTCCTCAGGGTTGAGCTGGGAAAGCGGGTTCTCATAGGTCGAGTTGGTCTGCTGGGCCACACCGTCGATGACGATAAGGGCGGCTGCGGAGGCGCCGTTCGTGGAGCTGACACCACGCAGACGGATGGCCATATCGTAACCCGGCTGACCGTCGACGGAAGCCACCTGGAGACCAGGAGCTGATCCTTCGAGGGCTCTGGACACTGTGGAAGTGTTCTGGATGGCCACGATCTCAGACTTTACGTCGGTGATCGAACCGGTCACATCCTTCTTCTTCTGTGTACCGTAAGCCACAACGACAACTTCGTCGAGGAAGTGGTTGTCCGACTTCATGACGATGTTGATGGTTGATGAAGAACCGACTTTCACTTCTTCCGTTGTGAAACCGATGCTTGAGAAGACGAGCACGGATCCCTGCTTTACACTCTGCAGGGTGTATTTTCCGTCCAGGTCAGTCATTGTGCCGGTGGTTGTGCCCTTGATGAGGACGTTCACACCGACCATAGGTTCGCCTGATTCATCCGAAACCTTTCCGGAGACGGAGGACTGGGCGAATGCTGCCGCTCCCACAAACAGGAGCGTAAGCAGAACTGTGATGAATCGTTTACCCATAAACTTTATAATAATTGGTTATGTGTCAATATTATGTTGCGTCTGTATGCTTCCCGGAGACCCTTCAAAACGGCTCCGGCACGCTTTTTGGACTCTTACCATTTTCACGTTACAGACGGACAAATTTACATATTTTTTCCTAATTAGAACCATTTACACCGCAATATTTATCATTTTACCCCTTTCAAATCCTCAACCCGCACCCCGGAATTGATGTTGCAGGATTCACAGAGCAGCCCACACCAGCTAAATCATCAGAACGGTTTTCCGGGCAAATCTGCGTCAAACTTAAGCTACACCATATTGGGTATAGT
>CAVJKE010000068.1:0-8811 GCA_963649695.1 bacterium | reverse complement strand
CTCCCGAAAGGAGCTCTCGTCGAGATAGAGTGCATCGCCGCCGTCTAAGCGGAAGTCTTGCCCGGTCTTGGATGTCCGGCCGGAATCCTGTCGGGCCGGATATTCAAAAAAAAGAGGTTGACTTTGCCGCCAGCCTCTTTTTTTGCAAGTTGACCTTTTCTACAAATTAATTTTTTACAATTCCACTGCGTTGAGAAGAGCGAGAGCCTGATGGTAAGCCCGCTCCGCTTCCAGCGTCCGCTCCAGCGCCTCATAGTACTGGTCGGTCTCGACAAGGTACTCGATCATCGAGATCTCGCCCTTGGCCTGGGCCGCCAGAAGGAAATCCCTGCTGTCGGTCTCCGAGAGCGCGGCGCGCATCAGTTCTGAGTTCTCCTTCAGACTGGCGGCCTTGTTGTACTGCGCCTCCAGTTCAAGGAAGAAACGGCTTTCTGCCGCCTCGGCCCTGCTTGCCGCCGCCACTGTCTGCGCCTTGGCTTTCTTGACCCTGTTGGCATTGCTCCAAAGTGGAATGGCCACGCCTACGGTCACGCCCCTGAACTTGTCGGCGGTGGCGATCTCGCTCATATACCCGACAGTGAGTTCCGGAAGCCAGGCTGTCTTGTCGATGGACAACTGTTTCCGGTTCACCTGGATCTCCTGCCTGGCGTAGGCCAGCGCCGGATTCTTGGCGGCGGCCGTCTCATACCAGGTTTTGAAATCCGCCGGGAGAACCTCCGAAGCGTCGTAAGCCACATCATCCAGGACGATTTCCTGGCCGCCGTTCAGGCTCTTCAACTTAGCCAGAAGCGACTGTCTTTCGACCTCGATTTCGCTGACCTGGCCGCGCACGGCGGTCAGATGGATCTTCGCCTTGTTGAGGTCCAGCACATTGGCGTCGCCTGCCTTGAATTTCTTCTCGTAGGAGGCCACAAGTTTCTCGGCCTGTGACAGATGTGTGTCAAGCTCGGCTTTCAGGGCGTTGCAGTACACGAGGTCTATGCAGGTCTGCCTGGCTTCCAGAAGCACTTCCAGCCTCTCCGCCTTGAACTTCAAGGTCGAGAGGGAATCCAGACCCTTCACCTGGCTTGACTTCATCCCGGTGAGGGTGGCGATGTTGAAGCCCTGTGTGATCCTCACGTCGTGCCTGTTGCCGATACCGTCTGCTCCCCAGAGGTAGTTGAACTCGAATTCGGGACTGTCAAGCAGGGCGGTTGACCTGTTGTCCCTCTTGTCCACCTCGACCTGGGCGGCGGCCGCCTTCAGCCGCGGGTTGTTCGTCTCGACGCTTCTCAATATGTCTCCGATAGAGTTTTGGGCCGACGCGTCCAGACAAAGCGCGGACAGCGCGGCTAAGGCGAGACTGAATATTCTTTTGTCTTTCATTTCTTTTTCGTGTTTAGAAGGTAGATCACAGGCACCACGAAGCCGTTGAGCAGGGTGGAGGAGAAGAGGCCGCCGAGGATGACCTTGGCCATCGGGGACTGGATCTCGTTGCCTGGCAGGTCGCCGCCGAGCGCGAGAGGCAGCAGGGCGAGCGCCGAGGTTATGGCTGTCATAAGGATCGGGTTCAGCCTGTCCAGCGAGCCGAGCATCACCGCTTCAGAGCGGCTGTGTCCCTCCGCCGTGAGGACATTGTAGCGGTCGATCAGCAGCATTCCGTTGCGGGTAGCGATGCCGAAGAGCGAGATGAAGCCGATGATGGCCGGGATGCTCAGGATGCCGTCGGTAATGAATATGGCGATGACACCTCCGATCAGGGCCAGCGGCAGGTTCAGCAGCACCACCAGAGACTGCGGCACGTTCTTGAACTCCCCGTACAGCAGCATGAAGATGATGAAGATGCTGAATATGCTCACGAGGGCGATGGTCTTCGAAGCCCTTTCCTCGCTCTCGAACTGTCCGCCGTACTCGATGTGGTAGCCTTCAGGCAGTTCTATCTCCTCCGCTATCCTTTCCCTGATTCCGCTGACCGCCTTGGCCAGTTCTCCGCCGGTGGCGTTGCAGGACACCACGAGCTTGCGGCTGACATTCTCCCTGTTGATGGTGTTAGGACCGGCCGAGGACTTCACATCGGCCACATAGGACAGAGGAATCTTCTTTCCGTCGCCGGTGTCTATGGTCAGGTCCTCGATGCTTTCGATCGTGGACCTTGACTCGTCCTTGACCTTCAGCGTGAGGTCGAAAGAACGGTTGCCCTCATAGACGGTGGACACGACCTCGCCCTCCATCATCACACGGACCATCTCGGCGAACTCCGGAAGCGTGATTCCGTAGCGGGCGAGCATCTCGCGTCTTGGCGTGATGTTGAGTTCCGGCCTCTCGACCTGCTGCTCGACATTGATGTCGGCGATGCCGTCCACGTCCGCGATGGCGGTCTTGATTTTCTGGCCGATTTCGTACATCTTGTTGAGGTCGGTGCCGAACAGCTTGATGGCGATGTTGGCCTTTGTGCCGGAGAGCATAGCGTCGATCCTGTGGGAGATAGGCCCGCCGATCTCGACATTGACTCCAGGAAGCGTGGCAAGTTTCTCACGGACTTCGGCCGTGAGTTGCGCGCGGCTTTTCTTCCCGAGCTCGAACGGACACTCGAACTCCGAACTGTTCACACCGAAGGCGTGTTCGTCCAGCTCCGCGCGGCCGGTCTTGCGGCCCACGGTCTTGATCTCAGGAATGCTCAGAAGCAGTTCCTCCGCCTTGCGTCCCATCTTGTCGGACTCCTCCAGGGATATTCCCGGAACGGTGCTGATGGCGATGGTGAACGAGCCTTCGTTGAAGGCAGGCAGGAAGCTGCCGCCGAGGCTGAAGAACATCAGCAGAGCTCCGATGAACAATGCGGCCACGCCGCCGATGATGAGGGCCTTGTGGTCAAGCGACCAGCCCAGGGCCTTTCCGTAGACCTTTTTCAGCCAGCGCACAAGAGCCGGTTCCTTGCCGGATTTGTCGCTGTCCGGCGAACCGAGAAGGAAACTGCTCAGGACCGGAGTGACCGTGAGCGCCACGAGAGTCGAGGCGACCAGCGAGATGATGAATGTGATTCCCAGCGGTTTGAGCATCCTGCCCTCCATCCCGGAAAGGAAGAAGAGCGGCAGGAAGCTGGCGATGATGATGAGCGTTGAGTTGAGCATCGGCATCCTGACCTCCTTCGAGGCCTCGTAGACCACGCTGAGGACGCTCCTGCGTTCACCTTCAGGAAGTTCCCGGTTGTGCCGCAGCCGCTTGAACACATTCTCGACATCCACGATCGAGTCGTCCACCAGAGAACCGATGGCGATGGCGATGCCGCCGAGGCTCATCGTGTTGATGGTCAGGCCCATCCAGCGGATGGCCAGAAGCGAGAAAACTATCGAGAGCGGGATCGAGACAAGAGAGATGACAGTGGTGTGCCAGTTCATCAGGAAGATGAAGAGCACGATGACCACGAAGATAGCTCCCTCGATCAGGGATTCCTTGACGTTGTCGATCGAGCTGTTGATGAATTCAGCCTGGCGGAAGATGTGGGTGTTGATCTTCACGTCGGCAGGAAGGCCCGGCTTGAGCTCCTCCAGAGCGTCATCGAGTTTGTCGGTCAGAGCCAGGGTGTTGGTGTTCGGCTGCTTTGTGACGGTCAGCAGGACAGCAGGCTTGCCGTCGTTCGAGGCCACTCCCAGGACCGGCGTCTTGTTGCCGATCTTGACGTCGGCCACCGCTTCAAGCGTTATCGGAAGCCCTTCAGGAGTCGTCTTCACGACAGCCTTCCGCAGTTCCTCTATGTCTTTAGTGGAAAGAAGACCTCTGACGATATATTCATTGCCATATTCATAGAGAGTGCCGCCGGAGGCGTTCTGGTTCATTCCTTTGACGGCGTAGACCATCTCGTCGAGGGTGACTCCGAGCTGCTTCGCCTTGCCCGGGTCGATGAGGATCTGGTACTCCTTGATGTCGCCTCCCATAACCGCCACCTGGGCCACGCCGCCGGTGGCGAGCAGCCTCGGCCGGATGCTCCAGTCCGCTATCGTGCGCAGGTCCTGCATCGAGGTGCTGTCGGCCGTAAGTCCGATGATCATCAATTCGCCGAGGATCGAGGCCTGAGGTCCGAGAGTCGGTTTGCCGACATTCTCAGGAAGGTCGTCGCCGACCATCGCGATTTTCTCCGAGACAATCTGTCTCGCTTTGTAGATGTCTGTTCCCCAGTCGAATTCGATGGTCACGATGGAAAATCCCGTGGCGGAGGACGAGCGGACGCGGCGGACATTCGTCGCGCCGTTCACGGCCGTCTCGATGGGGAAGGTCACGAGCCTCTCGACCTCTTCCGGGGCCATTCCTTCGGCCTCGGTCATCACCACGACCGTAGGAGCGTTGAGGTCCGGGAAGACGTCGACTTCAGTGTGTGTCGTCGAATATATTCCGGCCACCAGGCAGAGAGCGGCGATGACCAGCACCACCATCCTGTTGTTCAGCGAGAAACGGATGATCCCGTTGAGCAGGCCGTTTTCGTGTCCTAACTGTTCCATAGGCCTAGTGGTTATGCGTGTGGCCTGCCGGAACGGCGGTGACCGAAGAAAGTTTCACCTGCACCGCGCCTGTGATGACCACGACATCTCCTTCAACGAGGCCGGACTTGACCAGCACCCTCTCTCCATCTGACTGTCCCAGAGTGACTTCCCTTTTCAGGAAGCCTGTCTCGTCGTGCTGGACGAAGACGCTGTGGACACCCTGGTCCTCGACCACTGCCCCGACGGGGACGCTTACTGCCTCGGCGGAATTGGCTGATTTCAGGAATATCTCGACGTAGGATCCGGCCACGATGTCGCCTTTGTTGTCGAATTCGAAGGTAACAGGGACATAGTAGC
Source organism: bacterium (assembly GCA_963649695.1). GTDB lineage: Bacteria > Bacteroidota > Bacteroidia > Bacteroidales > UBA932 > Cryptobacteroides. The sequence goes on along the minus strand of CAVJKE010000068.1, from coordinate 4,000 downwards.
CGCCGTCCGAGGCTTTCCCGTAGCCGACGACCCTGCCGCCAAGGTCTGCCAGACTGTAGACCTTGTCACTGTAGGAGGTCTTGAAGTTGGCGTCCTTCACACCCGCGAGCAGCGGATAGTATTTCTCGGAGACATCCGCCCTGAGCCTCAGCCTTCTGTTCTGGCTGACGATGGCTATCGGAGTACCCGTCTGCACATAGTCGCCCTGCCCGACGCAGAGCTTCTTGACGAAGCCGGCTATCGGCGAGGTGACGCTGACGGCACCGTCCTTGGAGACGGTCCGTGCGATGGCGTCGTACTCGGCCTTCGCCTGTTCGTAGGCCAGTTTGCTCTGGTCCAGATGGCTTTCGCTGACGATGTTGTCCTTGCTCAGCTGGACATCGCGTTCATATTCCTTTCTGGCCGCTTCGTAGGCCGCCTTGACTTTGGCGAGTCTGTCTCCCGAGTCCAGATTCCTGGATGAGATTCCTGCCACGGCCGTTCCTTTTCCGATGGCAGAGCCTTCCGTCAGCCTTCCGAGGCTCACGACTCCGTCGCTGGTGGCCACGATCGTGACTTCGTCCCCGACCGCGGAGAGGATCTGGCCGCTGGTGTGGATGACTTCGTTGAACTCCCCGGCCTTGACGGTGTCCACGGTGATGCCGAAGGCCTTCTGTTTCTCAAGACTGACCTCGATCTCGCCGTCGTGGCTGTGGCCCTCGTGACTGTCGTGGCCCTCGTGACCGTGGTCTTCATCGGCCTCGCCGTGATGATGGTCTTCTTGTTCTCCATCGTGATGATGGTGGTGCGGTTCTTCCACGGCCTCGTGGTCGTGACCCTCCTCGCCGCTGTGGTTATGGCAGCCCGCCAGCACGGCGCAGCCCGCCATCAACAAAACAATTATCGTTCTTTTCATTTTTTTTGAATTAACTTTCAGAGACTGAATCCTTTGACACTGTTTCTGTTAAATGACTTCTTGCGTAAGTACGGAAGAGATGTAGATTGGCTTGAACCGGTCCATCCACGTGCGCCGGATGGACCATATTCATAGACAGGCGGTTGTGGAACCTTGCCTTATGAGCGGAAAGGGGGAGCGTTCGGAGAGACGCAGGTGAGCGCCGGCTCGATGATTCTGCTGGCCGGATCTCCTCCGGATGAAAAAGCCTCGCGGCTGCCGCCGGAGTTCCCGGCCAGCATCTCCGCAAGGATGCAAAGAATAGGGGAGAGGTCAGTCAGATCCTCTCCAAAGTCCTGATTGTCAATGTGGATGTTCTCGGAATGGCAGTACTGCTCGTGTGCCACACAGTGGCTTTCGTCCTCGTTGTGGTTGGCGTCGGAATGATGGGTGTGCTCATCGTCGCGGCAGCCGTCCATACCGCAGACCTCATGCACGATGCAGATCATGGTTTCGTGGTGATGATGAGGGATGACGGTGGCCATCGCCACCATCAGCATCGCCAGCAGGATCGGCACGGCCGCTAATTTCCTCAACATCATACCCGTTTTTCCATTGACCTGCAAATTTAACAAAATAATCCGTAAGAAAAAATCCCGGTATATTCCTACAAGGGCTTTAAGTCCCGCCGGACTCCGATTCCGGATAATGAATGCGCCTACTTGCGCACATTGACATCGAAGGGGAGGGCTGAAAGCTGCTCGGTTTCATAGTGTGTATCTTGGCTTGAATATTAACTTAATTCTATCGTGCAGACCCTGCCGGACTTTTCCATCCATTGGTGGTGGGCTTCATAGCATCTTGAATTCTGGCAGACCCAGATGATCTTGCAGCGTATGTTGTCCGGAATGACAGGCTCGGGAGCGTAGCCGTCGGTAATGATCAGAAGTCCGTCATAGCCGTTCTCGTGCGCATAGTCGACAGGGTCCTGGAAATCAGTGCCTCCACGGCCTATCGCAACCACGTCTGAGGCGGCTTTCTTGAGGCTTTGGACGACCCTTATTCCGTGGTCGAACTGGATGACATCTATGTACTCGAATCCGTATCTGAACGCCGAGTTGATGACTCCGTAGAAGTACGACAGTGCCTCGCTCGATATGGAACCCGAGACATCCACGGCCACGAGAAGCTTCGTGTCGAAACGTCTTGTGGACCCCATCTGGTCGAACCCGAAGCGTCGGTTCGGGCGCATCCGCGTGAGTTTGCGTTTGCTTGAGAGTATGCTTGCGCGGAATCCTGAGAAGACGTTCCTCCAGTTTATCTTCGCCTTTGTGGAAGCCTTGATCTGTTCGGCGAAGGATCCGGCAAGGGATCCCCAGTCCTGGCATCCTTCGATGACTCCGTTTATCAAGGCGACGGTAAGTTCATCCTCTTCCCAAAGACCCGACAGGTCGTGATTCCGGCCTGCCGCGCCGCGAAGTTTGTCATCATATTCACCGCCCCCGCCGGTGCCGCCTCCTGCGCCTTCGTCGTCATCCGCCTCTTCGTCCGCGTCGTCGCCGGGAGGCAGCATCGACTGGATTTCCCTCGAGTACCATTCGTAAGGCATCCCAGACTTCAGACCATAGTCTTCAGGCTTGTCTATTCTGAAGCGTGCGAACTTGTAGTTGTCTCCCACCACGATGTTGGACCCGATGGCGACCGCCTGCTGGGAACACCCGTCAGGCTTGCGCTCGTAGGGGTGCTTGAGCAGGATGCGGCAGGCTTCTGTCTGAAGGGCTTCGTCGAGGCCGGTGTCGGTCATCTGTCCGAGATAGTCGGGATTGTACTCGATGCGCTTCCTGCCGCAGCGCAGCGGACACTCCATATTCCTGTTCTCCACAATCTCGTGCGTGCAGATGACCTGGAACATCGCGGGCTCCTGAATGAACCAGCGCTGGATGATGTTGTTTATTCTGTCCTCCATCGCCCGCTATTTCATTTTGATGCTTTTCACATAGTATACCATCGTCATCACAAGCACCGAGCAGTTCTTCGCGAGGAAGCCCCTCGCCTCAGGATAGGTGTCCTGCGTGTAGAGGTTGGCGAAGTGTGCCGCGGCCTCTTTCTTTTCCTTGGCGAGCCAGTCGAAGTAGGCCTCGATGTTCTTCACGGCCTTTCCCTTGTCCTTTTCGGGAATCTTCTCGACTTCAAGGAATCTGTACAGGCCGTCGTTGACCACGCTGAGCTGGTGGAGCTGATAGTCTTTGAGGGTTTTCTGGACCTTCTCGAAGTCCATGATGACTTCGCGGCCGGAGACGATCTTTTTGTTCGAGATGTCGCTGATGAAGGCGCTCGCGGCCTTGGCCCCCACGACACTCGAGAGAATCTTTGACATCACGGGACTCATTTCGGTCACATCGCTGATGATGTCGGACACTCTTTTCCACGCTCTGCGGTCCGGAGTCTTGTCGAGGCCGGTGTCAGCGCCTTCCTTTGCGTCCGGGTTGCGGTCCAGCCATTCGGAATGTTCACGGATGAACCCCGTCACTCGCTGGTCCACTCCGGCTTTTTCAGCCCAGAGAAGCCATTCCTGCACGGTCGGGCGGAAATTGAGTATGTTGAAGCGGCTGACGAGAGCGGGGTCAAGGTCGGTGAGCTGATACTGGTCGCCCGCGTTGACTGCGCTGATCACCCTGCTTCCTTCCGGAAGCTTGCGGCCGGCGAGTTTGCGGTTAAGGCACAGGTCCATCACCGTCTGGAGGATCTCCGGTCTGGCTCTGTTGAGTTCATCGAGGAACAGGACGATCGGCTTGCCGTCTACCGGGAACCAGTAAGGAGGCATGAACTCGGTCTTGCCGGTTTCCTCGTTCTTGTGGGGCAGACCGATGAGGTCACCCGGATCCGCCATCTGGCCGAGGAAGAGCGCCACGACGGGCATCCCTTTCTTCGAGAAGTACTCGGTGAGGATCTCCGACTTGCCGATTCCGTGGTTGCCGACCAGCATTATGTTGTGCGATGCAGGTGTTGAGTCGAGTACCTGCAGAAGCTCGGTGATGTTCACGTTGACGTTTGCCATAGTTATATTCTTTTAACTCAACTTTCGCAAGTGGCAAAAATGCCTGTGATAAAATACCTTATCCCACG
>CAVJKE010000067.1:0-8943 GCA_963649695.1 bacterium | reverse complement strand
GGGTGGAATCGTCGAACCAGGCGGTCAGACGGTAGTCGCCGCTGACTCCCGCTCCTTCCTCGTAGAGCGTCTTCCAGTCGGAAGCGAGCGAGAATGATGAAGAGGAACTGTAACCCGAGACCTGGTACCTGGTGGCGTTCGTCTTCTGGCAGCCGATGGAATAGAAGCCGAATATGGTCTCATCGAGGTCCAGCGTGCCTCCGTCGGCCTGCACGAACGAACTGAGAGGGCGGAAGGTGAACTTGCCGCTGTCGATGACCTTCTGGGCGTAGATGGCGGCGTTGTCAAGGTCGTTCCTGCTCCAGTAGACCCTGGCGAGGAGAGCCTGGACGGCGTAGAGGTTGATATGGGTGATGCGGGCGTCGGTGAAGCCGCTCGCGGAGTTTGTCCTCACGGCAGGGACGAGGGACTCGTCCTCGCCCATCAGCGCCTCGGCCCTTTTAAGATCCTCTATGACAAGGTCGTAGGTCTCGTCCACGGAGGAATATTAAGTGATGTCGAAGGAATATTCCTTGACATAAGGTATCGCTTTGGCTTTCTTCTCTTCCGGGGCCCAGAGCGGAGCGCCGAACATCCTCAAAAGGTCGAAATGGATCATCGCCCGCAACGCCAGCGACTCACCGAGATAGAGGCCGGAGTGCTTGAACTCGTCGCTTCCGCCTTCCTCCGCGTGCTGGATGATGTTGTTCAGATGGTTGACCACCTTGTAGGCGTTGCTCCAGACCGTCGAACGCAGCGATGTCGGTCCGGAACTCGTCCAGTCAGCCGCAGCGAGGTTGCCGAACTTGTAGTCCGAGATGGCCGAGACATTCTGGCTCATAGCCTCTGGCATCCACATCAGGTTGCCGCCGTAGAGGCTTTCGTTGACCGAAAGCTCGCTGTAGATTCCGTAGAGAGCGTCCTCGTAGCCGTCAGAGGTGTTGAACATGTCGGCGTCGAAGGTCTCTCCCTTCGGGTTCACGTCCAGGAAGGACGAGCAGCCTGCCGCAAGAGCGGACGCCGCCACCAATGAAAGAATATGCTTTATGTTGATTCTCATCGTGTTCACAGTTTAGAATGTTGGACGGAATGTCAGGTTCACGCTCCTGCAGTAAGGGTAGGAAGTACCTCTTTCAAAGTGGATCGTGGAGAGGTAGCCGAGGTCGGAGAGTCCGAATCCTACGGCGAGTTTCTTGAGTCCGAAACGGGAGATCATCTTAGGCGGCACATCGTACAGGACCTGGACGCTCGAGAAGTAGATCTCGTTCCTTCTCTGGACGAACCTCGAGGTGTAGTGGGCCGATTCCGTGGACTTTATGTCAAGGTAACGGCTATGGTCGCCGGGGTTCTTCCACCTGTCGGTGAAGGCGCGGGCATCCACGTTGTGGTACTTGTCGATGTTCTCGACCTTCGTCTGCAGAGTCGTGTTGTAGTAGTCCGAGCCGAAGGTGTAGGTGGTGGACATAGAGAACGATAGCCCCTTCCAGCGGAGGGTGGTCATCAGCGAGCCGCGGAGGACAGGGTTGGTGTTGCCGACCTCGACCCTCTCGTCCGGGTCGTAGTTGAAAGTGTATTCACCGTTTTTCTTTATGAATATCTCCCTTCCGGTCGCCGGGTCGATGCCTGCCGAACGCATCGCGTAGATGGCGTACTGCGAGCCGCCTTCCTGGAAGAGGATCTTCGGTTTGGAAGAATCGTTTGAATCAGCGACCTCGGTGTTTTTCAGCGAATTGGAGATGTGGCGGATCTCGTCCATCACGTGGCCGCCGGTCAGGGTGACGCTCCAGAACAGATCCTTCTTGCGGATGATCTGGGCTGACATCGAAAGGTCCACACCCTTGTTGTTGATCTCGCCGAAGTTGACATTCATCGAAGTCGTGCCGACGGAAGGCGGAAGTTCCACGCTCATCAGCATGTCGTAGGTCGTGTTGGAGTAGAAGTCCAGCGACAGGTTGACGCGGCTGTCCAGGAAGGCTCCCGTGAGGCCGAGGTTGTTGTTCAGAGTCCTCTGCCACTTGAGGTCAGGGTTGCCCATCTGCTTCGGGATGGCTCCGATGCCGGTGTAGTAGCGGTTGGCGGACTTGTACTGGTAGACGGTCTTGGCCTGGTAGTAGTCGAAGGCGACGTTGCCGGTGTAGCCGACGGAGTAGCGCAGCGACAGGGTGTTCACCCACTTGAGTTTCTTGATGAAAGACTCGTTGTGCAGGTTCCACGCCGCTCCGAGGGCCCAGAACGGCGCGAAGCTGTTGGCCGAGCCGAACCTTGAGGAGCCTGACGAACGGTAAGAAGCGTCAAGGACATAGCGGTTCCACAGGCCGACGTTGCCGTTGGCGAAGAAGCCCACCTCCGTGGCGATCTTGTCCGTGCCGGAAGGGCTGCCGTTAGGGTAGCTCAGAGCGAAGGACAGGTCGGAAAGGTTGTCCTTGAGGAAGCCTATTCCCTCCCCCGCCGTGGATGTGTTTCTTGAATATTGGATGTTGGAGCCTCCGCTGAGCCTGAACATCGAGCCCTTCGTGTCGAGGGAGCGGCCGTAGTTCACGACCAGCTTGCCGGAGTAGTTGACTCCGTTTCTGTTTGAGAATGAATAACTTCCCCTCTGCACCGGGTCGGTGTTGGAGTATTTGACCATGTCAGGCGACGAGTAGGAATCCGACGATCCCCAGCTCAGTCCGACGCTGCCCTGGCCGGTCACGTACAGTGACTTGGTGATGTTCCAGCGTCCGTTTAGGGTGTTCTTCAGCGACTGGGTCCGGGACTTCTTGAAGCTGGACAGGGTCGCCTCGTACAGAGGGTTGATGTCCGACTCGCCCGACTGGTTCACAGGGTCGAAGTAATAGACCTTGATGTAGTTGCCTTCGTCGTCATAGATCGGCTCGTAAGGGTTCATTTCCGAGTAGCTCGAGTAGGAGCCGTAAGGCGAATCCTTCGAGTCTGTCATCGAGAACGTCGTCTTGAAGGAAAGCGTAAGCTTGTCCCGCAGATGGTAGCCGATGTTGAAGTTCAGCCCTTTAGTGCTGCGCTTGTCGCCCTTCATCACGCCGTAGGTGTCGTTGAGACTGGCGTTGGCTCTGAAATCAAGTTTCTCGCCGCGGGACGACAGTGCCAGGGATGTGTTGTAGCTGAACGGGATGCGGAGAGGAGCGTGGAGCCAGTCATCGTTGACCCCCTGGCGGATTTTCTGGAGTTTGTAGGCGTAGGCCTCGTCCAGAGAGCCGTCCGTGGTGTCGTACAGTCCGGCCAGCCTCTCCAGTTCCAGTTTCTGCTCCGGAGTACAGAGGTTGAACGAACTCAGGTCAGGATAGCTGAACTTCGGCAGGAAGTTGTAGGTGAGCTTGACCTTCTCGTTGCCGGCCCTCTTCGTCTCCACCACAATGACACCGTTCGAGCCTTTCTCTCCGTAGAGGATCGTGGCCGAGGCGTCCTTGAGGACATCGATCCTTTCGATGTCGAATATGTCCAGGTCGTAGAGTTCCTCCATCGAGATCTCGACTCCGTCCAGCACGATGAGAGGGTTGTTGACACCCTCCTCGCTCTCGTTGGTGATCAGGGAGTTGGCCCCTCGGATAAGGATCGACGGCACGGCGTTAGGGTTGGATCCGGCGGCGTTGTTCTCGACCACCACCATACCCGGAGTCATCGCCGAGATTCCGGCGATGAGGTTGGTCGGGGACATCTGGACAAGCTGCTCGCCGCTGATGGTCGTCGCTGAGCCGGTGAACGTCTCCTTCGGCTGGGAGTAGAACCCGTTGACAACCACGGCATCCAGCTGGCCGTCCTCCTTGAGGGAGATGTTCACGGTTGTGCTGGCGGACACGGTGCGTTCCTGGGATTCCATTCCGATGAACGAGAAGACCAGCGTCGCCGGGCCTTTGGCCGGTTTGTCGAACGTGATCGTGTACCTTCCTTCAACATCCGTGGATGTGCCTTCATTCTTCAGCCCTTTCACCACGATGTAGGCGCCGGCCAGCGGCTCACCATCGGCGTCCTTGACCGTTCCGGCGACAGTGATCTTCGTTTTCGCTGCGGAAACGGCTGTTTTGGAGTTCACCTGCGCCGACACGGTGCTGCCGGGTCCGGGGAAGGACAGAAGGGCGCAGATTCCAAGGGCCAAGAAAACCTTATGCCGGGTTGAAAGCCCGGCGAAGTTTTCCGTCTTCATAAAAATACTGAATAAAAATTAACTTTGTCAAATTCGTATCCGACAAAGTTAGAATTAATATTCTTCAATAGCAATAAAGACGGGATATTTTTACATCCCAATAAATGATGATTTTCGCACCTTCTGAATCTATGAATATACCTAATAAGTGTGATTGCAAAGATTTGAAAGGTTATAATTCGAATTACGATGCTAAGCCTCTACTTTCCATAGCGTTTAAGGATCGGAGGATAGAAGTCGATGCGGCGGTCGCGGAGGAACGGCCAGCCGCGGCGGACATATTCAGTGCGGTCGATGTCGATGTCCACGACCTTGACCCCTTCCTCGACGGTGTCGAACTGGGCGAGAATCTCCCCTTGCGGCCCGGTGGCGAATGAATATCCCCAGAAATCAAGTCCAATGGTGGCTCCGGAAGGGTCTTCTTCGTGACCGACACGGTTGACGGTGACGACCGGCAGACCGTTGGCGACCGAATGTCCCCTCTGGACAAGCTGCCAGGCCTGCCTCTGGGTCTGCTGTTCCTCCTTCGAGTCCGTCCCGACTCCGCCGATGGCTGTCGGGTAGATCAGGATCTGCGCACCGCCGAGAGCCATCAGTCTCGCGGCCTCAGGATACCACTGGTCCCAGCAGACAAGCACTCCGAGAGTGCCGACCGAGGTCTTGATCGGACAGAAGCCCAGATCGCCCGGCGTGAAGTAGAACTTCTCGTAGAAGCAAGGGTCGTCCGGGATGTGCATCTTGCGGTACTTGCCGGCTATCGTGCCGTCTTTCTCGATGACCACGGCCGTGTTGTGGTAGAGTCCCGGAGCGCGTTTCTCGAAGAGGGAAAGGACCAGCACCACGCCGAGTTCACGGGCGAGGCCGCCGAAATATTCAGTGGAAGGTCCCGGGATGGTCTCGGCCAGGTCGCAGAGCGAAGCGTCCTCGGTCTGGCAGAAGTACACGGAATTGTGAAGTTCCTGGAGCACTACCAGCCGCGCTCCTTTGGCGGCGCATTCCCGGATGTGTTCCGTTAGTCTGGCGATGTTCGCCTTGATGTCCTTTGAGCAGCTCTGCTGCACCATTCCCACTTTCAAGATGTTCATAACTGTTTTCCTTTTTTAACGGCGGCGGAGGGCCGCGCGGGCGGGGACAAAGATAGCAAAAAAACGGGGAAACGGGTGGCTCTCCGGGAAAAGGACCGGCGGCGGACGGCGGCATATTCAGAAAAGAATCGAGGTAAAAACAATTTAAAGAGCCACCGCGGCCACTTAAAAGTGAGGCAGATGGTGATAATCCGGATAAAATGAATATATTTGAAGGGACTAAAATTGAACGCTATGGACACAATCCACCAAAGATTTCCGCAGTACGACGAGGCCGGACAGGCCCTTGTGGACAAGGCGTACGCCATCGCCGCCGAAGCTCTGGCCGACCAGACGCGTGGCAACGGAGCTCCGTTCATCGAGCATCCTCTGAACGTGGCGCTGATCGCCGCCGACGAGATCGGACTGCCTGCGGACTGCGTCGCCGCCGTGTTCCTGCACGAAGCGACGAGGACGCATCCGGAGACCGACCTCTCCGGACTCGGCTTCCCGAAAGACGTGTACACTATGGTGGAAGGCCTGAACAAGATCGCGACCATCAAGCCGAAGGACACCAGGCTTGAGGCCGAGAGCTACAAGAAGCTGATCGTCCAGTACTCGACAGACCCGCGCGTCACCGTGCTGAAGATCGCCGACAGGCTGGAGGTCATGCGTCATCTGGAAATGTTCCCGAAAGCGTCCAGGGAGAAGAAAATCCTTGAGACCCTGATGCTGTACATTCCTCTGGCACACCAGCTTGGACTCTACAACATCAAGAGCGAGATGGAGGACATCTACTTCCGTTTCGCAGAACCCGAGCAGTACCGAGCGATCACCAACAAGCTGAAGGCCACAGAGCGCGACCGGGAAAGGCTGATGGACGAGTTCATCGAACCGCTCAAGAAGAAACTGTCCGACGCCGGGGTCAAGTACAAGCTGAAGATCAGGACAAAGACGGCCTACTCGATCTGGAGAAAGATGCAGAAGCAGAAAGTGCCTTTCGAGGCGGTCTTCGACGTGTTCGCCATCCGGTTTATCATCGACTGCGAACCCGACTCCAGACTGGAGAAGGACCTCTGCTGGAAAGTGTTCTCCTATGTGACCGAGGAATATGAACCCGACACGAAACGGCTCCGCGACTGGGTGACCAACCCTAAGCCGAACGGCTACGAATCCCTCCACATCACCGTCAAGAACAAGAGAGGGGCCTACATCGAAGTGCAGATCAGGACCAAGAGAATGGATGACGAGGCGGAGAACGGCCAGGCCTCGCACTGGGCCTACAAGGGCATCAAGCACGAGGCCCAGCTGGACAAATGGCTGGTGTCTGTGCGCTACGCCCTCGAGCATCCGCAGGAATCCGACCCGGAGGATCTTCCGCAGCCGCCTTCCAAGGAGATCTTCGTGTTCACTCCTTCAGGAGAACTCAGGATCCTGCCGGCCGGAGCCACGATGCTGGATTTCGCCTTCAATATTCATTCAGGGCTTGGAGTCCGCTGCTCCGGAGGCCGCATCAACGGGAAGGCGGTGTCCATCAGGGAGAAACTCAAGACCGGCGATGTGGTGGAGATCAAGTCCGCCAAGAACCAGAAGCCGTCGTCCGATTGGCTCAACTATGTCGTGACCTCCAAGGCCCGCAACCGCATCAAGCAGGAACTCAACGAGGAGGAATACAAGAAAGCGGCCCAGGGCAAGGAACTTCTGGACAGGAGGCTCAAGAACTGGAAACTCGAGATGCCGGACGAGGTTGTCGCCGAGTATCTAAAGAAGATCAGGTACTCGACTCTGAAGGAGTTCTACGCCGCCATCGCCGACGAGACCATCGATGTCAATGATGTCAAGAACTACATACTTGACCGGGACAGGCTCGCGGCCGAGGCGGTAGAAGCCGCCAAGGAGGCCGACGCGGAGAGGGTCGAGGCGAGGAGCGGCTGGACCGGCGGAGGTCATTCCTCGGATGACATCCTCGTCATCAACGCGAAAGACCTAAAAGGTCTGGACTACAAGATGTCGAAATGCTGCCATCCGGTCTTCGGCGACGATGTGTTCGGTTTCGTGACAAGAACGGAAGGCATCAAGATCCACAGGATCTCCTGTCCGAACGCAGCCAGGCTCATCAGCGCCTATCCGTACAGGATCCAGAGAGTCAAATGGGCCGAGACTCCGGGAGGGGGCAGTTTCCAGTCCACGCTCAAAATCGTCGCCGAGATGGAATCCTCCGTCATCGGCCAGATCACCGAGATCGTGAACAATTTCAGGGCCTCGCTGCGCACGTTCAATGTCAGCGAGAACCGCCGCGGCGGCACCTACGAGATCACCCTGAGGATCTCCGTCCCGTCGAACATGGAACTTGACAAGGTCATCTCCCAGATCAAGACCCTCCGCCACATTCTCAAAGTCACCCGTGCGTAAAACGGGCGTTTCCGCGCACGGGGAGGCGTTCCGGGGCATCCCGTGCGTAAAACGGGCATTTCCGCGCACGGGGACTCCTACAGGTCGAGGGTCAGTCGATGTTCGCCAGGAGTGTAAGGGATGAAACGGGAAAGACCGGAGGACGAGTTGCGGACGGTCAGGTCGTAGGTCGCGTCACGGAACCTGCGCACGACACGGAACTCCTTGATGGAGGCCGGCAGACAAGGCTTGACAAGCAGACCGCCGAACTGCGGACGGATCCCGAGAAGATATTCAGAGACAGCGTTCCAGTTCCACGCGGCGGTGCCGGTCAGCCAGCTGTTCTTGCCCTCGCCCGGACGCGCCGAGTCCTTGCCGGCCAGCATCTGGCAATAGACATAAGGCTCGACCTTGTGGAGGGTCTGGTCCTTGATGAAGGCCGGAGCGATCTTGCAGTAATGCTCCCAAGCGTCATCCGCGCGCCCCGCCAGAGCCTCGCCGATGATCACCCACGGATTGTTGTGGCAGAATATTCCCGCATTCTCCTTGTAGCCCTCCGGATAGGAGGAGATTTCGCCATATTCAAGGTAGTAGCGGCTGAAAGGAGGGTTGTTCAGCACTATGCCGTGAGGGCAGTCAAGGTACTTTTTCACCGAGTCCAAAGCCTTGTCGCACAATCCCTTGTCCGCTCCGATGCGGGCCATTGAGCACCAGCCTTGGCTTTCGATGAAGATCTTGCCCTCGGCGCATTCCTTCGAGCCTATCTTCCTGCCGAAGAAATCGTAGGCACGCAGGAACCATTCCCCGTCCCAGCCATATTTCTCCACGGACTCAGCCATACGGTCAGCCCACTGGGCTATCGCAGCCGAAGAACGGCCACGGTCGTCCTCCTGCAGAACGCCGAGAGGCAGCAGTTCAGGATGTTCCTCAAGGTAGGCCAGCATCCCGGAGAACTCCCTTCCGGCCACAACGTACAGGCCGGCGATCATCACCGACTCGGCCTTGCTGCCCTCAGTCTTGTTCTCCGTCGTCTGGAAGGATTCGTCCGGATCGGTGGAGAAGCAGTTGAGATTGAGGCAGTCGTTCCAGTCGGCCCGGCCGATCAGCGGCAGAGCGTGAGGGCCGAGTTCGTGGGCGAACCTTGTGTAACTGATGAAAAGATGGTCGAGAAGGGTCCTCTCGCTGCCCTCGACATTGTCGAACGGCACCTGCTCGACGAGAATCGAAAAATCGCCGGTCTCCTTCAGGTAGGCGACAGTGCCGAGAATCAGCCACAGCGGATCGTCGTTGAAACCGCTTCCGATGCCGTCGTTGCCACGTTTGGTAAGCGGCTGGTACTGATGGTAGCAG
>CAVJKE010000066.1:0-8951 GCA_963649695.1 bacterium | reverse complement strand
TTCACAGGCGATGCTCTCCGGACGTGGGATAAGGTATTTTGCCACAGGCATTTTGTTACTTGCGAAAGTTAAGTTTGATTATATTACGATAACCATATATGGATAATATTGATAATGAGACTATAAAGTTCGACTGTAACCGCGGATGCACGATCACGCAGGACCAGGAGACGGGGGAATACGACTGCAATTACCGCCAGGGTTGCTGCAAGTTGAAATCCTACGACTGGCTCTCCGGCATCAAGCAGGAACAGTTCAACGACCTCTTCGAGGTCAGGTTCAAGAACACGAGGAAGGGCATCTACGTCAACGCTTCCGGGCAGGGAGTCAAGGCGGGCGACCTGGTCATCGTCGAGGCGGCGACCGGCCACGACCTCGGCATCGTTACCCTTGAAGGTCCGATCGTAGGCCGGCAGATGAAGTGCAAGGGCATCGATCCGCAGACCGCCCAGCTGAAGAAGATTTACCGCAAGGCCAAGCCTTTCGACATCGCAAAGTGGCAGGAGGCCATAGCGAGAGAGACCGAGACGATGATCCAGGCCAGGAGAATCGCTGCGGAACTCGGCCTTGACATGAAGATCGGGGACGTCGAGTTCCAGGGCGACGGCACAAAGGCCATCTTCTACTACATCGCCGACGGCAGGGTGGATTTCCGCCAGCTGATCAAGGTCTACGCCGAGGAGTTCCGCATCAGGATCGAGATGAAGCAGATCGGAGCGCGCCAGGAGGCCGGCCTGATCGGCGGTCTGGGAATATGCGGCCGGGAGCTCTGCTGCGCCAATTTCATCACGAATTTCCAGTCGATCTCCACTTCGGCCGCCCGCACGCAGGATCTGTCGCTCAACCCTCAGAAACTGGCCGGCCAGTGCGGCAAGCTGAAATGCTGCCTCAACTACGAGGTGTCCAACTACCTCGACGCCCAGTCGAGAATTCCTAAGGTCACGGAACCGCTTGAGTTCGAGGACGGTCTGGCCTATCTGGTCAAGACCGACATCCTTCAGGAGATAATGTATTTCTCCTATGAGAAGGGTTCTCTCGCCAATCTCTACCCGCTTTCCGCCTCCGAGGTCTCGCAGATCATCAGGATGAACCGGGAAGGCGAGAAGCCGGAGTCGCTCAAGAGCGAGCCGGAGCCTGTGGGACCTCAGTTCGTCTCCGCTGTCGGTGACGACAGCATCACAAGGTTCGACAAGCCTAAGAAGAGCAAGAACCGTGGCCGCGGGAAGGGCAGACCGTCCGGAGGAAGGCCTGCCGGCAACACCGGCAACAACGGCAATAATGGCGTCGATGGTGGAAACGCGGGCGGTACTTCCGATGGCGACGGAAGCGCCGAGACAGGCAACAATGCCGGCAGACCTGAAGGCAGGCAAGGCGGCAGACCGCAGCGGCAGCGCGGCGGCAGAAGGCCTGACGCGAAACAGGACAGAAGACCTGACAGAAGACCTGAGGCGAAATCTGAACCGAAACCGAAGACGGATGCGTAATCTTCTGTTGTCATTGATTCTGGCTGTTCTGGCCGTGGCTTCCTGCTCGCGGCCTGCTTCCTACGAGCCTTTCGTGCCGCGGGAAAACGCCGAATATGGCGACACTTACATATTCACGCTTGACCTTTCGGACTCGACTGTCTCCTACGGTCTTGATTTCTTCACAAGGCTCGAGCGCCGCGCCTTCGGGGAGTTCTCCGCCGACAGCGTGTCGCTTGACCTGAGGTGGATCTCCCCGTCGGATTCGGTCTTCCTCTCCGACACCACTTACATTCCTGTCTGCGCTCCGGTCGACTCTTCCTACTATTCCAGAGACTTCATGGTCAGTTACAAGGATCCTCTCGATCTCCCGGAACACGGCAGATGGAGACTCCGGGCCAAGGTTCTCGGCGATGTCGAGGCGATAAGAGGCCTCGGTGTGATTTTTACAAGGAAAGAAAATGGGACACGATAAACTCAGAAAATTCGCGGAGAACGAGACTTTCTCCTGCCTTCTCCAGCCTGAGGCCTCCTCTGTGCTGGACAAGTCCGGCGGCGAGGGCCTGCGTCTTAAGGACCATCCGGTCAAGGGACATTGGAATGAAAAGATGTTCGCCGCCGCCCAGCCTATCGTGCTTGAACTCGGCTGCGGAAAAGGGGAGTACACAATCGACCTCTCCCGCAGAGAGCCTTCACTGAACTACATAGGGATGGACATCAAGGGCGCGCGCCTCTGGAAGGGGGCCAAGTTCGCCACTCAGAACAATCTGCCCAACGTGGCCTTCCTCCGCTCAAGGATCGAGTTCATAGAGGCTTTCTTCGCTCCGGAGGAGGTCTCCGAGATCTGGCTGACTTTCTCCGACCCTCAGATGAAGAGCGAGAACTGCCGTCTGACCAGCCCGCTGTTTCTGGAGCGCTACCGCAACTTCCTGAAAAAGGGCGGAATAGTCCATCTCAAGACGGACAGCCGTTTTCTTTATGAATATTCAAAAGCGGTCGCGGAGCAGAACGGGTTGAGAATCCTTGCCGCCACGAATGACCTTTACGGGACCGGCAGACAGGATCTTTCAGGCTGCGCCTTGTCCTCGGTCGCCGGAGAATCCGCCGTCGAGGCCTTGTTCGAGGTCCAGACCTTCTACGAGAGGATGTTCATGTCGCAAGGCTACAAGATAACCTATCTCAGCTTTGTGATCGACCACGACGGCCCTTTCCGTTACCCTGAATTTGATTCGGACTACTGGCGTTCGGTCGAAGGCCCGCGCCACTTCTCACACCAGCCGGAGAAACAGCGTTAGGCTTCCGCCTGGCATCTCAGGCTTCTCTCCAGATGTAGACCTTGTCGCCTCTGCGGATCTTTTTTCCGCCGGGATTGCGTATCTCGTCCTTGAACACCACCGGAATCGAGCAGAGAGTGCCTTTCGCGGCTTCGTCCGCCGGCTTCAGGTCCACCCGGATCTCGCCGACGGTCTCTTCGATGACCCCCGTCGTCTCTCCGATGATGAGGATGTCGTCGCCCTTGCGGAGACTTTCGGATTCGACCAGCACCTCTGCCACGGAGATCCTGTCGAACCAGTTGGTGACTTTGCCGCAGTAGATTTTCCTGCGGGTGGCGTGGCTGCCATAGACCTCGCTCCACTGTCCGAGTCTCGCTCCTTGGTAGTAGCCGTCCCAGAAGCCTCTGTTGAAGACTTCGGAAAGTTCGGCCTTGAGGTCGGCGGCCAGCTGCGGAGTGTAGCGCCCCTCGCAGACGGCGTCGGCGGCCCGGCGGTAGCAGCTGGCGGTCTTCTTGACATATTCAGCGCTCCTCGCCCTGCCTTCGATCTTGAAGACCTTGACCCCGGCATCGATGATCTTGTCCATAAACTCTATGGTGCACAGGTCTTTCGGCGACATTATGTACTTGTTGTCTATGTTCAGTTTCGTCCCGGTCTCAAGGTCGGTTACCTCGTAGCCCCTGCGGCAGAGTTGGTAGCAGGCCCCTCTGTTGGCCGATGCCCCGTAGGTCTGGAGGCTGAGGTAGCATTTCCCCGAGATGGCCATGCAGAGCGCTCCGTGGGCGAACATCTCGATCCGGACAAGATTGCCGGAAGGCCCTTTGACTCCGTCACGCAGGATGGCTTCGTGGATTTCCTTGACCTGATGCAGGTTGAGTTCCCTCGCCAGCACGATCACGTCGGCGAATCGGGAGTAGAACTTGAGCGCCTCGGTGTTGGAGACATTGAGCTGGGTGGAGATGTGGACTTCCAGACCTATTGACCTGCAATAGGTTATCGCCGCCATATCCGATGCGATGACGGCATCCACCCCTGCCGCCTTCGCGGCGTCCAGAGCCTCGCGCATCGAGGCCAGGTCCTCGCCGTAGAGGACGATGTTCAGGGTCATGTAGGTCTTCACTCCGTACTCCCGGCAGATCCGCACGATCTCCGGCAGGTCTTCCGGCGTGAAGTTGTTGGCCGAGTGCGAGCGCATGTTGAGGTTGCCCACCCCGAAGTAGACGGAGTCGGCTCCGCCCTGGACCGCCGCGTGCAGGCACTCGAAATTGCCTGCCGGAGCCATTATCTCAAGTTCTCTCTTATCCATAGTGTCAATTCCGCAATCCTCGGCAAAATTAGCCTAATAATTCACCATTCCCAAATCAGAAAACGACCGAATCTGAAATATTTTCGCTAATATTGCACCGATGTGCGGATAAGTTCCGCCCTGACCACATTATGCGACTTAAAATAACCCTTGAATATTTCACCGTACCGGGTGAGGACCTTTACATCATATTCAGCGACGGACAAGAATTGTCTATGGAATATGCCTCCGCAGGCCGTTGGGAAGCCTCTTGCGAAGTTCCTGACGGAACGGCCGCCCTAGCATATTCATTTGAACTCCGCCGTGGCGGGAAGACCGCCCGCAGGGAATGGCGGGGCAGGACGGTGGCTTTCCCTTCCGCTCCCGCCGGAAAGCGCGGCGATGAAGTCTCTATCAATGAATATCTTGTCCGCGACCGCTGGCAGGACCGTCCTGAGGATTCCCCGTTCTGGACAGACGCGTTCCAGAATGTCATATTCAAGAGCCGTATAGCCTATGCCTATCAGAGCGAAAGGTTCAATGTCTCTCTGGTCGTGCCGGACGCGCAGGTAAGAGGTGACGAGGTGCTGGCTCTTGCGGGTTCGGGCGGTCTGTTCGAGGAGGACTGGGGATGGTTCATCCCGTTCTCCAACGAGGGCGACGGCCTCTGGCGTGTCGACCTTGATGTGGCGGAATCTTTTGACTACAAGGTTGTTGTCCTTGACGCCGCAAGCGGAAAACCGAAGGTCTGGGAGGAGGGTGACAACCATCGTTTCGCCGCTGTTCCGGCTGAGGGGGATTTCCTTGAGGTGAGGGATGTCGTCCCGGTTTTCGAGACCCGCCGCTGGAAGGGGGCCGGCACGGCCGTGCCTGTGTTCTCGCTCCGGAGCGAGGACAGTTTCGGAGTCGGCGAGTTCAACGACCTGAAGAAACTGGCGGACTGGGCCGCCGCCACCGGCCAGAGGGTCATCCAGCTGCTCCCGGTCAATGACACGACGATGACCGGCACCTGGACGGATTCGTATCCCTACAACGCCAACTCTACCTTCGCCCTCCATCCGCAGTTCATCCATCTGCCGGCCGCAGGTGTCAAGGTGGACAGAAAGTACAAGGCTCTGTGCAAGGAACTTAACGACCTTCCGGCGGTTGACTATGAAAGGGTCAACGCCGAGAAGACCCGCTTGCTGAGGGAAGCCTTCGCCGAGGTCGGGAAGGAAGTGATGTCCGGGGCCGCCTACCGGTGCTTCTTCGCCGCCAACAAGTCCTGGCTGGTACCTTATGCGGTGTTCCGTGTGCTGACTGACATCAATGGGACTCCCGAATTCGGGAAATGGAAGGCTCTTTCTGAATATTCAGAGAACAAGGTCAAGGTCTTCTCCCGCAGCCATCGGGAGGAGGTGGATTTTTACTGCTATGTGCAGTTCTGTCTCGACGCCCAGCTGAGGGAGGCTGTGGATTACGCCCATTCGAAGGGGGTGGTCATCAAGGGCGACCTGCCGATAGGAATCAGCCGCACCAGCGTCGACGCCTGGCAGTTCCCGCATCTGTTCAACCTTGATTCACAGGCCGGAGCTCCGCCTGACGCATTTTCGGTCGACGGCCAGAACTGGGGTTTCCCGACCTACAACTGGGAAGAGATGGCGAAGGACGGCTACGCCTGGTGGAAGGCGCGGCTTGGAAAGATGAGCGAATATTTCGACGCTTTCCGCATCGACCATATTCTCGGATTCTTCAGGATCTGGGAGATTCCGCTGGGGATCAAGTCCGGGCTTCAGGGGTACTTCAACCCCGCGCTGCCATATTCAGAGAAGGAAATCAGGGAGAAGGGCTTCGACCCTCACAGTCAGTTGTTTGTGCCGGATCCGCACCGGGAAGGCTGGTTCCATCCACGTATCTCCGCGCAGGACACAGGGGATTTCCTCGCTTTGGAGGACTGGCGTAAGGATGCCTACAACGACCTCTACAACGACTTTTTCTACCGTCGGCATAACGCTTTCTGGAAGGAGTGTGCGATGAAGAAACTGCCTGAACTGCTCGATTCTACGGGTATGCTGGCCTGCGGTGAGGACCTCGGTATGATTCCGGCCTGTGTGCCGGAGGTGATGAAGGATCTGCGGATTCTTTCGCTGGAGATACAGAGGATGCCGAAGTCGCCGGACAGGGTTTTCGACGACCCTGCGGCATACCCTTATCTGTCGGTCTGCGCGACCGGTACGCACGACACTTCCACGCTTAGAGGCTGGTGGCAGGAGGACAGGCCGATGACCGGGAGGTTCTACCACGAGATTCTCCACTGCGAGGGGCAAGCCCCGCACGACTGTGAGCCGTGGGTGTGTGAAATGATTGTGAAGCAGCATCTTGCGTCGCCTTCGATGCTTTGCGTCCTTCCGCTTCAGGACTGGCTGTCGATTGACGGCGAGGTCCGTTACCAGGGCGAGCCTGAGGATGAGCGGATCAACAT
The DNA here is from genome assembly GCA_963649695.1 of bacterium. Classification (GTDB taxonomy): domain Bacteria; phylum Bacteroidota; class Bacteroidia; order Bacteroidales; family UBA932; genus Cryptobacteroides. The sequence goes on along the minus strand of CAVJKE010000066.1, from coordinate 2,468 downwards.
TCCGGCCGATCCTCACCACTACTGGCGCTGGAGGATGCACCTGACCCTTGAGCAGCTCATCGCCCACAAGGACCTGTCCGCCCGCATCGGGTCGATGGTCTTGGATTCCGGCAGGGATTAAGCCGCCGGCTGCCCGCAGTGGATCGGGCCGGAGACCATAAGCTGGTTTCAAAAAAAAGGTTGACCGTGTCCGGCCAACCTTTTTTGTTATTCGGTGTAGAATTTTATGATGCGTTCGAGGGCGCGGCGGCAGACGGGACAGAAGGCCGGGGCGGAGTTGGTGCGCATACGGCAGTCTTCGCAAGGCCTCCACACACCTTTGGTCTGGTAGCCGCCGCCTTCGACGAGACCTACGATGCCCTGGTCGTAGAGGTCTTTCCACTTGCTCTCGAAATCGACCTTCGTGGTGATGTTCTGCTCCCACGGCTCGATGCCCGGGTAGTAGTACTCCACGTACTGGTCGTCGTAGGCATATTCATCGGTCAATCCTCCGAAGCTATGGCCGAACTCATGGACGACGACAGGCCCGAAGAGGGCGTGGTGGGTGGTTGTCAAGGTGTAGGAATTGTAGATGCCTCCGCCTCCGTAAGTGTCTGTGTTGGCGAGAATTATGATGTGTTCGTAAGGCACGCCTGCCAGTGCGTCGTGCATCTTGAAGAGATGCAGGGTCGTAAGGTAGCGGTCGGAGTAGAAGGTGTCGAAATGCGAGTCGACGGCCGTCCTTTTCCACAGCCCTTCGCGCGGCACGCTGACTCCGCTGTCGGCGGAAGGCGCGGCTACGGCCACGATGTTGAACCTGTCCTTCATCGATTTGAAGGGTTCGTGCCTCAGAAGGTTCTCGACGGCGTTTTCAGCGTCTTTGAAGAATATGTCCATCTCGCCTTCCGTGTAACCCTCGGCAAGGATGGCGACATCTATCTTCTCTTTCGGGTCTCCGCTGTCAAGCAGCATCCTGGTCCGCGGATCGCTGCCCACCGGACGGACGAGGATGTCCGCCGGATCCACGGGATGCGTGAGGCTCGCGGACACATTCTCGTGGAAGTCAAAGAGTTTCACCGTGATCTCGGCCGGAGCCGCCGGCATAGGGACGAGGAACACGTTCTCGAAACTTTTGCGGACTCTTGTGGCTTCTTCCGTTGCCTGCCATTCCTGGAAAAGGGTGCAGAACGACATCCTGTAGAGGGTGTCGCCGGTGGCCTTGTCTGTCATCATCAGCTGGCCGTTGCCTCTCAGAGGGACTTCCTTCATGTTCACCCTCCGCCCGTACCAGCCGTCAAGGCTCAGCAGCTCGGCGACCGCTATGTCGCAGTCCTTGTCCGAGCCTGAGAAGATGTAGTCTATCCTCAGGGTCTTGTCCAGCAGCCTGCCACCGTTCCACGTATTGTTCCCGGCCAAGACCGTAAGCCCTGCCAGAACCATTGACAAAACAACAAGAAACGCTCTTTTCATCGCAAATCTGATTTTAGATGTGAAGAGCAAATTTAATGAATATTTATTACAAAACCTACCTTTGGACGCGAGGATCCACCCTGGTTACATGTCATACGCCTTGACGTCTACGCTTTCCGTGTAGCGGAACTTGCCGAAACGCCAGTATATTCTTAGACCGTAGGTCCGCCCAAGTCTGCCGATGTAGCTTCGCTGAGTGAAATTGTCGTAGCGGATTTCGCTTTTCCTGACTCCTCCTGAGTGGAATATGTCCGTGACGTTCAATGAAATCCCGAGGTGAGGCCGCTTGAAATACCGTGAAATCGAGATTTCGCCCTTCGGCTCGATGATCAGTCTGGAAGTCTGCACTGAGTTGACCGATGGCATAAGAGTGAGTGTGCCGTCGACAGAGAACCATTCCGGATTCCATCCGGCAGAGGCTGTCAACGCAGGCGAGTCATAGGAGTTCCTGGTCCCGGAAGGAAGCGTCACCGAGACTCTCTGGTAGGAAGCCATCAAGTTGATGCTCCATTTTGCGGCAGGTTTAAGATTGGCGGCCAGACTGGCCCCGTACCTTTCCGAGCTGCCGATGTTGACGAACGTGCTGGTGGCGGTTCCGTCTTCAGCTGTGGTCAGAACTCTTGAAATGAGGTCGCTGGCGAGGGAGTAGTTGACTGAAAAATGGAAATTTGTCATCCATTTCAGATTCGGCAGCAGCATAAATGTCAGTGAATATGAATCCGTGCTTTCTCCTTTCAGGTCAGGATTGCCCGTGCGGACGGTGCAGGGGTCGCTTCTGTCTTCGTAGGGGTTCAGCTGGTTGACATTCGGTCTGCGGACTGTTTTCGTGTAGCCCAGACCTAAGCTGCCGCGCTTGAAACGCCAGTTGAGCCCGAACTGCGGGTTCAGGTTGAATGAGTCGTAGTCAAGCGGAGATGTCGTGCTTCCGTTGAGGAAAGACCCTTTGTTGGACACGTATTCGTTATTGAGGCCAAGCGTGTAGCCGAGTTTCTTTCCGAACGCCTCGCCCAGCGCCACGA
>CAVJKE010000065.1:0-9015 GCA_963649695.1 bacterium | reverse complement strand
GGTGTGCGAAGCACATCCCTCCCCCGAGGGGAGGGATTTAGGGAGGGGGTAACGTGGATTTATATTTTATGAGTGATGCCCTTCGAACGTGGGATAAGGTGCTTTGTCACAGGTATTTCACCATATGCGAAAGTTAAATGATGAAATATAGAACGAACATGAAGGTAGTAGTAGTTGGAGTGACCGGACTGGTAGGCACCAGGATGGTCGAAGTCCTTGAAGAAAGGAATTTCCCTGTAAGTGAATTCATCCCCGTGGCTTCCGAGAAGTCGGTCGGGAAGATGGTCGTCTTCCGCGGCAAGGAGTACCCTGTCGTCACGGCTGACGAGGCCATCGCCAGAAAACCTGACCTCGCGCTCTTCTCGGCCGGAGCCGGCATATCGCAGGAACTTGCCCCGAAGTTCGCCGCGGTAGGCTGCCGTGTCGTAGACAATTCCTCCTGCTGGAGGATGGACCCCACCAAGAAGCTGGTCGTCCCTGAGATCAACGCGTCGGTCCTCACGGCCGATGACTACATCATCGCCAATCCGAACTGTTCCACAATCCAGATGCTCCTGCCTCTCGCTCCGCTTCACAAGAAGTTCAAGATCAAGAGGATAGTCGTCTCGACCTACCAGAGCGTCACGGGTTCGGGCAACCCTGCCGTGGCCCAGATGAAAGCCGAGAGGGCCGGGGCCGAATGGGGTGAGTACCCTGCGTTTTACCACTATCCGATAGACGAGAACGTGATCCCGCACATCGATGATTTCCTTGAGAGCGGCTACACCAAAGAGGAGATGAAGATGGTCAACGAGACCCACAAGATTCTTGATGATTACTCCATCGGAGTGAGTCCGACCACGGCCAGGGTACCTGTGCTTGGCGGCCATTCCGAATCTGTAAACCTTGAGTTCGAGAACGATTTCACTCTTGAGGAAGTGCGCCGCATCTGGTCGGAGACGGAAGGGGTCACGATCCAGGACGACCCGTCGGCCAATGTCTACCCGATGCCGCTCTTCTCGCTCGGCAAGGACGATGTCTTCGTGGGCCGTCTGCGCCGCGACCCATCGGTAAAGTACGGTCTGAATTTCTGGTGCGTCAGCGACAACATCCGCAAAGGCGCCGCCACCAACGCCGTCCAGATCGCCCAGTATCTTCTCGCCAAGGGACTCTTACCTGCGTAGAATTAGATTATGACAGAGAACTACAATAAGTCGCTCACTCCTGAGCAGAAGGCTAAACTCCGCAAAATCAAGCATCTGGCCCTCGATATGGACGGGACCATCTACATGGAGAACAACATTTTCCCGTTCACGGTCGAGGTGCTTGACACTATGAAGAGAAACGGGGTGGGATATTCATTCCTCACCAACAACCCTACGAAGTCGGTCGACGACTACCTCCGCAAGCTCGCCGGGATGGGGATCCCCGCCGATGAAGGGAATATGTACACCACTCCCATCGCCACGATAGACTACATCAAGAAGAACTTCCCGTCGGTGAAGAAACTCTTTATGCTCGGCACCCCGAGTATGATAGGGCAGTTCGAGCGGGCGGGGTTCATCTCCTGCGCCGACGATCCTGACGACGTGCCGGACATGCTGATCGTGGCCTTCGACACCACGCTGGTATATTCACGCCTCTGCCGCGCCACCTGGTGGGCGAAGCAGGGCGTCCCTTACGTCGCGACGAATCCGGACTGGGTCTGCCCGACTGATGCGAGGACGGTTCTGGTCGATTGCGGCTCGCTGCAGAAGTGCATCGAGGCGGCTTCGGGCAGACGGCCCGACAAGGTGATGGGCAAGCCGGACCCTACGATGCTGGACGGTATCCGTGACCGTAACGGGTTGAAATCCGAGGAGATAGCTATGGTCGGCGACAGGATCTACACCGACATCGCGATGGGTCACAACGCCGGAGCCGTCAGCGTACTGGTGCTTTCCGGCGAGACGACTTTGGAGACCGCTCTGAAGGTGGCCGATGATGCGAGGACGAACCTTCATCCTGAACATTATCCTGCCGACTTCATTGTCCGCGACCTCAAGGAGCTGGGCGACCTGATCCTCGAAAGCCACAAGGACTGATCTCCGATGAAAGTCCTTTTCATCCACGGACTTGCGTCCTCCGGCGCCTACAAGATGGCCTCTTCCCTCAGGATTCTTCTCAAGGGAAGCGAGGTCATCGCACCGGATGTCCCGATCGAACCGCGCGAGGCTCTCGCCTTGTTTGAAGGAATATGCCGGGACGAGCTGCCCGACCTTGTTGTGGGGCTGTCTCTCGGCGGGTTCTGGGCGCAGAAACTCCGCGGCTTCCGCAAAATCCTGGTCAATCCTGACTTCCACATCTCGCGGCTTCTTCGCACGAAAGTGGGGGAGTGTGAATATCTTTCCCCGCGACGCGACGGGGCGCTCACCTTCACCGTCACCGAAGAGCTGTGTGATGAATATGCCGGATTGGAATCCGTTCAGTTTGACGGACTTGATGCCGCCGAGACGGCGCTGACGACAGGAATGTTCGCCGACCGGGACGAGATGGTGGACTGCAGTGCCGAGTTCGAGGAGCATTACCCTGGCCGGTCACATTCCTACCCGGGGACGCATCTGCCGAACTACCCGGAAATCAAGAAATACATAATCCCCGTGATAGAAAATGAAGTACCTCGTCAATAACTCCACCGACCCGTATTTCAATCTGGCGTTCGATGAATATTGCCTTGAGAATGTCCGTTCGGATGAACCGTATTTCTACTTGTGGAGGAACAGGCCGTCAGTCATCATCGGTCTGAACCAGAACGCTTTCAGCGAGGTCAATCTGGACTTTCTTTCCGCTGAAGGGATTTTGCTGGCCCGCCGTGTGACCGGCGGAGGAGCGGTCTATCACGATCTTCAGAATCTGAACTACACGATCATCGGCCGGAGTCCTTCTCCGCAGCCGATAGTCGAGGCTCTGCGGGAGCTTGGCGTGGAGGCTGAGCTCACGGGCCGCAACGACATATTCATAGATGGCAGGAAGGTTTCGGGGTACGCCCGCCGTGTGTCGCACAATCAGGAAATCATCCACGGCACGCTGATGTATGACGTTGACCTTGACACTCTTGTGAAGGTGCTGGACACTCCAGGCTCGAAGATGCAGGCCAAGGGCATCGCTTCGGTGCGCAGCCGTGTGGCGAACCTGAAGGAGTACCTCCCGCTGTTCAGTTCCCTGGATGACCTCCAGGCCCGTCTGCAGGAGATCCTCTCCGCCGGTGACGGACAGATGTTCTTGTCGGATGACCAGACCGCTGAGGTAAAGAGACTTGCGGCCGGGAAGTTCGCCACCTGGGATTTCATCTACGGCCACTCGCACGAAGCTGATTTCGTCTGCAAGACCCGCCTCTCCTGCGGCAATGTCGAGGCAAACATCCGTATTGACCGCGGTCTCATCTCCCGCCTCGAATTCACCGGCGACTTTCTCTTCGACACCCCTGCCGACGAGCTTGCCGCCAAGATGGTCGGCCTCCGTTACGACCGTTCTACGGTCAGCGCCTTCCTCTCCGCCCAGCCCGTCTCCCGCTATTTCCGTGGCGCAACCCCCGACGACCTGACCACGCTTCTCTTCGCAACAAGGTAGACCGTGGCACTTAACTGCTTGAAAGTGAGGTAGAACAGCGAAGGTCTGGTCGAAAAATCTCGACCAGACCTTTGTTGTTTTTGTTGATTGTCAGATAGTTGTCTGCCACGGCCGCCGCTGGCCGGCTGAGTGACCCGGCTTCAACCCGGCCGGGTGGGCAAAAAGAGAATCCGAAGCGTGACTCACGTCAAGCTTCGGACTATTCTTATTCAATACTTATGAAATAACTATTGAGTCAGTTTTTTGGTTTATGAGTAAAATATTTATGTCGATTCCCCCTTAATACCATTTTCGTGCCAAAGTCGCCTGCGGCTGAAAAATCATTTGACTTTTTCTTATTCCTGAACTAACATATTCCTGCCTACGTCGGAAGTGGGCGGTGCAGGGAAAGACTAAAGACCTGGGATGTCGGAAATGTAGTGCTGAGTGTGGGTGGCTGCGATGCTGGAATCTGCGATACCGTGGGGGGGCGCTATGCTGGTCCGCGGCGGCGTGCGGACACACAAAAACGGCTTTGCAGAATGCTGCAAAGCCGTTTTGCGGAGAGAGCGAGATTCGAACTCGCGAACCCCTTTGGGAGGTCACACGCTTTCCAGGCGTGCCTCTTCAGCCACTCGAGCATCTCTCCAATGACCTTTTGTTGTTGAAAGGACTGCAAAGATAATCAAATCATTTGAATATTCAGCGGCCGAGGCGGAAATTTTAATCTCCTATAGTCTGTGAATATCCAGCCGCGCGGGTCGGCCGATGGATCCGGCCGGGGATTCCGACCGATGGCTCCGCCGCACCTGCGGGGGGAGTCTATAGCGTGCCTCGCTTGAGTTTCTCGACGTAGGCCTCGATCCTGCGCAGTTCGCGCGGGATAGCGATGCTTTGAGGACAATGCTCGACGCACTGCTTGCACCCGATGCAATGGCTCGCCTGACGGACGGAAGGGATCGCCCTGTCGTAACTTACGAGGTAGGCCCTGCGCAGTTTGCGGTAATTCTCCTGCTCGGCGCTCTGAGCCACCTGACCCTCGTTCACGCACTCATTGTAGTGCTTGAATATTCCTGGAATATCCACTCCATACGGGCAAGGCATACAGTACTTGCAGTCATTGCAGTTGATGGTAGGGAAGCTGGCCATTATGCCGGCGACCTCGGTCCCGAGGAAGGCTTTCTCTTCTTCGGTCAGGTACTTGAACCCCTTGAAGGTCTTGAGGTTGTCTTCGAGATGCTCCTGGTAGACCATTCCGCTCAGCACCGTAAGGATCCTCGGGTACGAACCCACGAACCTGAACGCCCACGATGCGAGGGAAGCCTCAGGGTCACGCTCCTTCAGCCTGTTCACGACGCTCTCGGCCGGATCGGCAAGCCGCCCTCCCTGCAGAGGCTCCATTATCACGATAGGAATCTCTCTCTTGTCCAGCTCGTCGTAGAGGTACTCGGCGTTGACGTTGCGCTGTCCGTCGGCGTGCTTCCAGTCATAGTAGTTCATCTGGATCTGGACGAAATCCCAGTGGTACTTGTCGTGGAGGGTCATCAGCTGGTCGAACTGCTCCTTGTTGCCGTGGAAGGACAGGCCCAGCTGACGGATCTTGCCCTTTTCCCTGTCCGCCTGCAGCAGGTCCATCATTCCGTTGGCCACGAACCTTTCATCGAAGGCCTCAAGGCCTCCGCGGCCGAGGGAATGCAGCAGGTAGTAGTCCAGATAGTCGGTCTGAAGGTACTCGAAGGAGTCGTTGTAGAGCTTCATCGAGGCGGCCTTCGAGTGGTCGCTGAAGTTGGACAGCTTGGTGGCGATGTAGTAGGAGTTCCTCGGGTGCCGGCTGAGGGCTTTCCCGACAGCCTCCTCGGAGAGTCCCCGCAGGTAGACCGGGGAGGTGTCGTAGTAGTTCACTCCGTTCGCCAACGCATAGTCAATCAGTTTGTTGGCGTTCTCCTGGTCCACGATGTCCTCTCCGTTTCCGTCCTTGGTCATCGTGAAACGCATACATCCGTAACCCAGCAGGGACACGGAGTCCCCGTTGCCGGGGTTCACGCGCATCTCCATCTCGCCGTTTCCGGCGGCGTTTCCGTCGTTTTCAGAACCGGCCAGAGTCTCGGCCGTCTTTTTCGGCGCGCAGGCTCCGGCAAGCGCGAGGCTTCCGGCTACGGCCGCCCCGGCCCCGGCTCTCTTCAGGAATTCTCTTCTATTGATGTTGTCGCTCATATTCAATGTACTTTGTCACAGGTGTTTTGATGCTTGCGGAAAGGTCAGATCTTGTGGTGGACCTTGCAACCGTTGACGGTGATGGCGCTTATCGGACGGGCCGGGCAGAGGTTCTCGCAGGCTCCGCAGCCGATGCATTTCTCTTCGTTCACCGTCGGAATCCTTAGGCTCTTTTCGTCGTCAGGATTCTTCCTGACCATCCTGATGGCCCCGACAGGGCAGTGACGGGCGCAGTTGCCGCAGCTTACTTCGTCGCGGTTCACCACGCACAGGTCAAGATCCACGCTGGCCGTGCCGACTTTCCAGCTGGTTTTCTCCTCAGGAGTGATCTTGAGGATGGCTCCGGCCGGGCAGACTTCCGAGCATCTGACGCATTCCGGCCGGCAGTAGCCTCTCTCGAAGGACATCTGCGGCTGCATCAGATGGTCAAGGCTTGAGGTCGGGCGCAGGACGTTGTTCGGGCAGGAGGCCACGCAAAGCTGGCAGGCCGTGCAGCGGTCGTAGAACTTGTCCACTGATTCCGAGCCGAAAGGTGTGACCGGAACAGTCCTCGCAGGGGCTTTCTTCGGTATGATCTCGGCGAATCCGCCGTCTCGTTTCTTGTCCTTGATGCCGGTGGTGTCTCCGGCGGCCGCCGCAGTCTGGGCCAAGGCCGAAAGTTCTCCGAGAGCCGCTCCGCCGATCACCGCCGCCCCGCCTATCAGGAACGCCCTTCTGCCGTTGCCGGCTTCTTCAGCATTCACCTCGGCCGCAGTCTTGCCGGTCTCTCCGTCCGTGGCTGAATTCTCTCCGCTGCCGGCTTTCCAGGCGAACCTGTATTTCAGCGCCCCGAACTTGCAGTTCTCAAGGCAGTCGAAGCAGTCCACGCAGCGGCTGTAGTCGATCTTGTGGTTGTCGACATCTATGCAGGCCGCCTTGCATCTCTTCTCGCAGGCGCGGCAGTTCCTGCACTTCGATTTGTCGATCATCGGTCGGAACATCGCGAAACGGGAGAAGAAACTGAGCGTAGTGCCTACCGGGCAGATCGTGTTGCAGTAAGTTCTGCCGTTCTTCCAGGCCAGAACCACCACGGCGACGAGCGTCACGGCGGCCACGATCAGGGTCGGCAGGCTCTTCATCCACACTTCCTTGGTGGCGAACGCATAGCTGTCGTACCTCTCGGCGATTGCCGCGAGCAGGTTGTTGCCCCAGCCCACCAGCGGCGCGATGAGGCTCTGCACGATTCTGCCGTAGGCGCTGTACGGAGCGAGAAGCGCCACGAGCGAACCTACTCCCGCCACAAGCGCCACCACGAAAATCACCCAGACTCCGTAGCGCAGCCATTTCTTTTCTTTTGAATATCCGAACCTGGCTTTCTTGCCTTTCCTTCTGGAACTGAGGATCGAGACCCCGTCCTGGAACACTCCCAGAGGGCAGATGACCGAGCAGTAGATCCTGCCGAAGAGCAGGGTCACCAGCACGAGAGCGATGATGACTCCGAGGTTGAGCGCCAGCACTGCCGGCAGGAACTGGATCTTCGCGAGCCAGCCGAGCCAGTGGTGCAGAACTCCGGACAGGTCGAGGAACAGCAATGTGATGCCGAGAAGGCAGATTGCCCCCAAAGCGATTCTGAGTTTTTTAAGCATATTCATTAAAGCCAAATCTTCCGCAAGATAGCGATTACATCGCAGATTTTCAACCTCCTTAGCTTCAATTTCCCGAATTCTGGTAATTCAGTTCTCCCCGTCCGCATTTCTGGTAACCCAGGCGGATGCAGGAATCTTAGACGTCGAGGGCGGCTTCCGGTCAAAAACGCGGCCGGGGATCAGTCGAGAACCACGAGGGCGGCTTGTGGGGCTGCATCAGCTCTTGAGAAGTGGTCGCAGAGGCGGCGGTCAGTCGAGAACCACGAGGGCGATGGACTTGTGGGAGAAGGTCAGGCGGATGGAGTCGGCGGCGGCGCGGTTCAGAGTGGCCTTCCACCAGTTGTCAAACACGACGCCAGCGGTCTGCCAGACAAGACCTTCAGACTTGATGTTCAATGAATTGTCGGGACTGAATATGGACACGGACCTGCCTTCGCCGACAAAGAGCTCGCAGGAATCGGTCAGGGCGAAGGCCGTCGACCAGTCAGAAACCACATCCAGATATATTCCTTCATCGCCGGGGCAGCCGCTCGCACCGAAACAGCGGGCATATTCCATCACCTGCGCGAGGTTGCCGATGGTGTGGTCCTCCCGCTTTCCCGTCGCGGCGAGGATGTGGATGGTGCGCACCTCGGGCCAGCGCTCCGTCAGGTAGCGGAAGGCCTTCGTCTGGTCGTTGCTTTCCTGCTCCTCGACCCGCACCGCGATGTCTGAATATTCAGAAAGCAGTTTCGGGGAGATGGAATCCATGTCTCCCACGATGGCGTCGGGTTCGCGGCTGTCTGTGAATATCCTGTCTCTGTGTTTGAGAAATGTCTTCAGCGCCCCGTCGCAGCAGACGATTATGTCCGCCCTGCGGAGCAGCTCGCGGGGATATTCCTTCCTGGGGAAGTCGCCGTTTCCGATGATGACGGCCTCCATCACGCTTTCGTTTTGGCGATTTCGGCCTTGGATGTGCCTGCGGTTGTGGTGTAGGCCTCGCATTCGCGGAAGCCCGCGAGGAACGCCTTGATGTCCATCCGCTTCTTGCCGGCGAGCTGGACATCGTGAAGGGCCACGGCTCCGTCGGCGGTCGTGATGTGCAGGTAGGACTTGCCGTCGGTGATGATCCGTCCAGGCTCGCAAGGTCCCGGAACAGGCTCGGTCACGGCTGTCGCCGAGAAGATCTTGAGCTGGGCCGGGACTCCTCCCTCGCGCACGAGTTCGGTGTAGGCGGTCGGGTACGGGCTTAGGCCGCGCACAAGGTTGACCACCTGCCTGGTGGAGTCGTTCCAGTCGATGTGGCAAAGCTCCCTGGTGAGTTTCGGGGCAGGCTTGAGAACCTCCGAACCCTGGATGAAACTCCTCTGGACGCGGGTGTCCACATTGTGTTCTATGATGCCCTGGGTGGTCTGGACGACAAGTTCGGCTCCGATGGCCATCAGTTTGTCGTGTACGTCTCCGGCGGTGTCCGTCGGCGCGATGTCGATGCTCTGGCGCAGGATGATGCCGCCCGTGTCGATGTCCTTGTCGATCATGAAGGTGGTGGCTCCGGTGCGGGTCTCTCCGTTGATCACCGCCCAGTTGATAGGGGCGGCGCCGCGGTACTGAGGCAGCAGGGCGGCGTGCA
>CAVJKE010000064.1:0-9019 GCA_963649695.1 bacterium | reverse complement strand
CAATTAATATTTTCAAATCATGAGAATTGTACGTGTTACTGGCAGGGAGATCCTTGATTCAAGAGGAAACCCTACGATTGAATGCGAAGTTGAACTCGAATCCGGCATCATCGGAGTAGCTTCTGTTCCTTCAGGAGCTTCCACCGGCGAGAACGAGGCCCTTGAGCTTCGTGACGGAGACAAGAACCGCTACGGCGGAAAGGGCGTTCTCAAGGCAGTCGCCAACATCAACGAGAAGATCGCCCCTGAAATCATCGGTATGTCCTGCCTCGAGCAGAGAGCCATCGATGAGACTATGATCAAACTCGACGGCACAGCCACCAAGAGCAACCTCGGAGCCAACGCCATCCTCGGCGTTTCCCTTGCTGTCGCCCACGCTGCCGCCAACTATCTTGACATTCCTCTCTACCGCTACATCGGCGGCACCAACGGCCACGTGCTCCCTGTCCCTATGATGAACATCATCAACGGCGGAGCCCACTCAGACGCTCCTATCGCTTTCCAGGAGTTCATGATCCGTCCTGTCGGCGCCAAGAGCATCGCTGAAGGCGTAAGAATGGGAGCCGAGGTGTTCCACGCTCTCCAGAAAGTGCTGAAGGGCAGAGGCCTCTCCACCGCTGTAGGTGACGAAGGTGGTTTCGCTCCGAAGCTCGGCGGCATCAACGATGCCCTCGACTGCATCATGGAGGCCATCGAGAAGGCCGGTTACAAGCCGGGCGCTGACGTGACCATCGCTATGGACTGCGCCGCTTCAGAGTTCTGCTTCAAAGAGGGCGACAAGTTCTTCTATGACTACAAGCAGCTCAAGACCGGTATGGCCAAGGATCCAGAAGGCAAGAAACTCTCCACCGAGGAGCAGATCGCTTACCTTGAGGAACTCATCACCAAGTACCCTATCGACTCCATCGAGGACGGCCTCAGCGAGGAAGACTGGGAAGGCTGGGTTAAGCTCACCGCCGCTATCGGTGGCAAGTGCCAGCTCGTCGGCGACGACCTCTTCGTCACCAACACCAAGTACCTCGAGAAGGGTATCAAGATGGGCGCTGCCAACTCTATCCTCATCAAGGTCAACCAGATCGGCTCACTCACCGAGACCCTCGACGCCATCGAGATGGCTCACCGTCACGGCTACACGACCGTAACCTCACACCGTTCAGGTGAGACCGAGGACACCACGATCGCCGACATCGCCGTCGCTACCAACAGCGGCCAGATCAAGACCGGTTCCCTCAGCAGAACAGACCGTATCTGCAAGTACAACCGTCTTATGAAGATCGAGATGGAGCTTGGTGACACCGCCCGCTACGGCTACACCAAATTGAAGTAATTGTAAAAAAGTCTTAAAAAAGACGGGTTTGATGTCAAAATCGGCCCGTCTTTTTGTTTTTTTGGGAAATTTTGAGCAATTTGGCTTAAAATTTTCAGCAAAATGTTCCGCTTCCGGCGGAGGCCCGAAAGTTAGTAGGTAAACAAAAACTCAGGCAACTGAGCGAGCATATTAAAAAGAGATGGATCAGAAAACAGGTTACATTTCGCAGGTGATCGGCCCGGTGGTCGATGTGCATTTCGATGTGGCGGCGGACGAGACAGCCCTCCCGCGCATCCACGACGCCCTTGAGGTCGGCAGAGGCGAAGGCCACAAACCCCTTGTTGTTGAAGTCCAGCAGCATATCGGCGAAGACACCGTCCGGTGTGTCGCCATGGATTCGACCGACGGCCTGAGACGAGGCCTTCCCGTAAGGGCTACCGACGCTCCGATCTCGATGCCGACCGGCGCCCAGATCCGCGGCCGTGTGATGAACGTCATCGGCGACTCCATCGACGGTCTTGGCGACCTCAGCGAAGCGGAGACCCTGCCGATCCATCGTGAACCTCCTAAGTTCGAGGATCTTACGACCTCGCAGGAAGTTCTCTACACTGGCATCAAGGTCATCGACCTGCTCGAACCTTACCTCAAGGGCGGCAAGATCGGCCTCTTCGGCGGAGCCGGAGTCGGCAAGACCGTCCTGATCAAGGAACTGATCAACAACATCGCCAAGAAGCACAACGGCTTCTCGATCTTCGCCGGAGTCGGCGAGCGTACAAGGGAGGGCAACGACCTCCTGCGCGAGATGATCGAGTCCGGAGTCATCAAGTACGGCGACGAATTTCTGAAATCTATGGAGGAGGGCCACTGGGACCTCTCCAAAGTCGACAAAGAGGAACTGAAGAAATCCCAGGTGGCGATGGTCTTCGGCCAGATGAACGAACCGCCGGGAGCGCGTTCTTCCGTGGCCCTTTCCGGTCTGACCCTCGCCGAGTCCTTCAGGGACAGCGACAAAGGCGACGGTCCTAAGGACATCCTCTTCTTCATCGACAACATCTTCCGTTTCACGCAGGCCGGCTCCGAAGTCTCCGCCCTTCTCGGACGAATGCCTTCGGCCGTGGGCTACCAGCCTACCCTCGCCACCGAGATGGGTCAGATGCAGGAGCGCATCACCTCGACCAAGAACGGATCCATCACTTCGGTGCAGGCGGTCTATGTCCCTGCGGACGACCTGACCGACCCGGCCCCGGCGACAACCTTCACCCACCTCGACGCGACTACCGTCCTCAGCAGAAAGATCACTGAGTTAGGAATATACCCGGCCGTGGACCCTCTCGAGTCCACGTCGAGGATCCTCGACCCGAATGTCGTCGGGCAGGACCATTACGATGTCGCCCAGAGGGTCAAGCAGATCCTCCAGCGCAACAAGGAGCTGCAGGACATCATCGCCATCCTCGGTATGGACGAGCTTTCGGACGAGGACAAGACGACGGTCAACCGTGCCCGCCGCGTACAGAGGTTCCTCTCGCAGCCGTTCTCGGTGGCCGAACAGTTCACCGGCGTTCCCGGCGTTATGGTCGACATCAAGGACACGGTCGACGGTTTCCGCCGCATCCTTGACGGAGAGGTCGACTACCTCCCTGAGCAGGCCTTCCTGAATGTCGGCACCCTCGAGGATGCCATAAAGAAGGGCGAGGCCATCCTCGCCCAGGCCAAGTAGTCACCCACAGAAGCGCAGACAACCCAGACCCGGAGATTAAATCAATGAATATAAGTCTCACATATGCGAAGCACCTTATTTCCCGTCACGGCAGTGACGGAGTAAGTCCCCTTCCCGAGGAAGGGGATTTAGGGGAAGGGCAACGTGGGCTGATATTCATTGGCGATGCTCTTCTAACGGAGGGTGAGATCCCTTGCAACAGGCACTTTATTACAATCGGAGGTTAAATCAATGAATATGTCTGAAAACTCTTCAAAGATATTCCTGGATGTCATCACGCCGGAGAAGAACCTGGCGCAAACCGAGGTGGACAGTGTTGAACTCCCCGGCACGCTCGGCCGTTTCGAGGTGCTGAAGGACCACGCCGCCCTCCTCTCCTCCCTCACGGAAGGAGCGATCACCTACAGGGTAGGAGACCAGACGACATCCCTCCCGGTCAAATCCGGCTTCGTTGAAGTGCTAGACAACAAGGTCACCGCCTGCGTCGAGACTCCCGCCAGCGCTGACACCGAGACCTCCGGCCACCGCAACCCGGCCGGCAACGGCACTGCGAACGCCTCCGGCAGCGTTTCTAAACCCTCTGAGAATTCAAAAATCACAGGCAGGCCTTAACTGACGACTGAAATGCGAAAACTCATCGGCATATTCATACTGCTTTTGCTCCCTCTTTCGCTGATTGCGAAGGAAGTAGGCACTCTGTCCGGAACGGACGGGGAAGAGGCTTCCATTGCCGGAACGCAGGATTCCCTGGCCGCGGAGCAGGAAAGCACCAAAAACACCGAAGACGGAAGCGTGGCGCTCCTTGATGCTGCGAAGGATACCCTGACTTCGGAGGACGGAAGCGTGGCGCTCCTTGAAGAAGCGCAGGATTCCCCGGCCGCGGAGCAGGAAAGCGGGTCGTTCGATATGGACGAGTACCTCTACGGCCACGTGCGCGACTCCTACGAGTGGCACATCACCACCGTGAACGGCCACCCGGTCAGCATCCCTCTGCCCGTCATAGTCATCAGCAAACAAGGCGGCGGCCTCCACTGCTTCAGCTCCAGACACCTGGAGGAAGGGGAGTACGAAGGCTTCAGCATCGCCCCCGCCGGAAGCAAGTACGAGAACAAGATCGTTGAACACGCCCCTGACGGCACCGAAATCCGTCCGTGGGACTTCTCGATCACCAAGAATGTGGCCGGCCTGATGATCAACTGCGCCCTGCTGCTGTTCATCGTCCTGGCCACTGCCCGCTGGTACCGCCGCCACGACGCCCGCGAAGAAGCCCCGAAAGGCGGAGTCGGCGTGATGGAGATGCTCGTGACGATGATCGAGAACGACGTGATCAAAGGCTGCGTCGGAGAGGACTACAAAAAGTACTCCCCGTACCTCCTCACCGCGTTCTTCTTCATATTCATAAACAACCTGATGGGCATCGTGCCGTTCTTCCCGGGCGGCGCCAACATCACAGGCAACATCGCCGTCACCCTCGTGCTGGCCCTGTTCACCTTCTTCATAGTCAACATCTTCGGCAACAAGCACTACTGGAAGGACATCCTCTGGCCTGAGGTCCCGACCTGGCTCAAGGTCCCGCTCCCGCTGATGCCGATGATCGAGATAATCGGAATGTTCACCAAGCCTTTCAGCCTGATGGTCAGGCTGTTCGCCAACATCCTCGCCGGCCACTTCATGATCCTCGGCGTGGTGGCGGTGATCTTCCTGACCGCCGAACTCGGAGCCGCCCTGAACGGCAGTCTCACCGTGGTCGCCGTCCTGCTGGGAGTCTTTATGGACTGCCTCGAGCTGCTCGTGGCCTTCATCCAGGCCTACGTCTTCACGATGCTGTCCGCTGTCTTCATCGGCCTCTCCCGACAGAAGCCATCGGAGGCTGAATAACAATGAAATCAACAACTTAAAAATCACACGATTATGTTACTTTCAACAATTTTGCTTCAAGCCCTTTCACTCGGAAGGCTCGGATCGGCCCTCGGAGCCAGCATCGCCGCTTTGGCAGCCGCTTTAGGTATCGGTAAGATCGGCACCGCCGCCCTCGAGGCCGGAGCCAGGCAGCCGGAGAAGGCTGACCACTACAGGATGACCGCGATCATCGTCGGCGCCCTCGTGGAAGGTGCCTGTCTGTTCGCCATCGTTGTTTGTCTTATCGCGAAGTAAAGAATGTCACTCATCACTCCGGATTTCGGCCTGCTTGTCTGGATGACGCTGATTTTCGGCATCGTCTTCTTCGTCCTTGCCAAATGGGGTTTCCCTATGATCACCGGCTCGGTCGAGAAGAGGGCTGAAAGGATCGACGCATCCATCAAGGCGGCCAAGGAGGCGGAGGAGAGGCTCAAGAACCTGACCGCGGAGCAGAACAAGATGCTCGCCGAGGCTGATTCCCAGCGCGGACGCATCCTCAAGGAGGCTTCCGCCTCGGCCGACGCCATCGTGGAGAAGGCCAAGGAACAGGCCCGGCAGGAGGCCGCCCGCATCGTCGAGCAGGCCCGCTCGCAGATCGCCGCCGAGAAGGAGGGCGCTCTGAAGGATGTCCGCAAGGAGGTCGCCCTGCTCTCCGTGAGCGTGGCCGAGAAACTGCTGAAGAAGAATCTTTCCGATTCCTCTTCCCAGAAAGCCCTCGTGGACAGCCTCGTGGACGAACTCGCCGAGAAGGCCCGGACGGCAGGTGACGCTGAGAACGCAAAGAAGAAGTAGAACAAGATGAACACAGGGATTATAGCCTCACGCTACGCCTCGGCGCTTCTCAAGCTGGTCGACGAGAACGGCTCGGGAGAGACCGTCTTCGCCCAGGTACGCACCCTCCAGACCGCCCTTGACCTGAAGGAACTCCGTGCCGCCGTGGAAGACAGGATCGTCCCGGCCGACCGGAAGATCGCCCTGCTGCGGACAGCCGTCGGCGGCTCTCTGGCCCCTGAACTCGACCGTTTCATCAGGCTTCTTTGCACCAACGGCCGCATCGGAGACATCCGCCTCGTGTTCAACATCTTCCTGACTGAATATTCCCGCTCGCGCCGCGTGGTGCGCGGCCGTCTCGCGGTCGCTGACGCCTCCGTCCTTCCGTCCTTGGAAGCCCGCCTGCGGACTTTGGTCGAGAAACACTCCGGCTTCACCCTCGACCTCACCACCGAGGTTGATCCCGGACTCATCGGCGGCTTCGTCATCGAGTTCGCCGACAACATCCTCGACGCCAGCGTGCTGCGTCAGGTCACCCTGATCCGCCGCCAGTTCGAGGAAAGAAACAAACGAATCGTCTGAAATTATGGACAACATCAAACCAAGTGAAATCTCAGAAGTCCTTCTCGCACAGTTGAAGGACATAGACACAAGCCTCCATTTCGAGGAGATAGGCAAAGTCCTGCAGGTCAGTGACGGTGTCGCAAGGATGTACGGCCTCACCAGAGCGGAGGCCGGCGAGCTCCTCGAATTTGAAAGCGGAGTTATGGGAGTCGTGATGAACCTTGAGCAGGACAATGTCGGAGCCGTCCTTCTCGGCCCGACCGACCGGGTCAAGGAAGGTATGGTCGTCCGCAGGACCGGCCGTATCGCGTCCATAGATGTCGGCGAGAAGATGCTCGGCAGGGTTGTCAACCCTCTGGGCGAACCCCTTGACGGTTTCGGCAAGGTCGAAGGCGAACTGACCGCTATGCCTCTCGAGCGCAAAGCCCCGGGAGTCATCTTCCGCCAGCCAGTCACCGAACCTCTCCAGACCGGCCTCAAGGCCATCGACGCGATGATCCCTATCGGCCGAGGCCAGAGGGAGCTGATCATCGGTGACCGTCAGACGGGCAAGACCGCCATCGCCATCGACACAATCATCAACCAGCGCTCCGCCTACGAGGCCGGCAAGCCTGTCTACTGCATCTACGTGGCCATCGGCCAGAAAGGCTCGACTGTCGCCAACATCGTCCAGACCCTCAGGTCCAAGGGCGCTATGGACTACACGGTCGTGATCGCCGCCACCGCGGCCGACCCTGCGGCCCTGCAGTACTTCGCCCCGTTCGCCGGAGCCGCCGTTGGTGAATATTTCCGCGACACCGGCCGTGCCGCCCTCGTGGTCTACGACGACCTCTCCAAGCAGGCCGTGGCCTACAGGGAGGTGTCCCTGATCCTCCGCCGTCCTTCCGGACGTGAGGCCTACCCGGGCGACGTGTTCTACCTGCACTCGAGACTTCTTGAGCGCGCGGCCAAAATCATTGACCAGCAGGAAGTAGCCGAGAAGATGAACGACCTTCCGGACTCCCTGAAGGGCAAGGTCAAGGCCGGAGGCTCGCTGACGGCCCTCCCGATCATCGAGACTCAGGCCGGAGACGTGTCCGCCTACATCCCGACCAACGTGATCTCCATCACCGACGGCCAGATCTACCTTGAGTCCGGCCTCTTCAACCAGGGCCAGCGCCCGGCCATCAACGTCGGCATCTCCGTCTCCCGAGTCGGAGGAGCCGCCCAGGTCAAGTCTATGAAGAAGGTAGCCGGCACCCTGAAGATCGACCAGGCCCAGTTCAACGAACTGGAATCCTTCTCCAAGTTCTCTTCGGACATGGACAAGGTCACCGCCAGGACTCTGGACAAGGGCCGCAAGAACGACAAGCTCCTGATCCAGAAGCAGTACTCACCGATGCCGGTCGGCGAACAGGTCGCCATCCTCTACTGCGGCACCCACGGTCTGATGGCCGACATATCCATCGGCCAGGTCGCTCGGTTCCAGGACGAGTTCCTCACCCGTATGAGGGCTTCACACAAGGACGATGTCCTCGCCCCGCTGGAGGCCGGCAAGATCGACGCTTCCATCACCTCCGTCATCGAGGAAGAGGCCGCGGCTGTCGTCCGTTCCATCCTCGCGGAGGCCTGACCCGGGGCCTTCGCACGCTCGTGCGCAGGCATATTCATTAAATATATTCAAGAAAGATGGCTTCTCTTAAAGAAATCAAGGACCGCATAGCCTCCGTGGGAGGCACGCTGAAGATCACTTCCGCGATGAAGATGGTCGCCTCCGCCAAGCTGCATAGGGCGCAGCAGGCGATAGGCAACCTGCTGCCGTACGAGAAGCGTCTGCATTCGATGCTCTCCGACCTGATGGCGCTCCAGACCCCGGAAGGGGAGGAGGGCCTGGGAGGTCTGACCGCCGTCCGCGAGGTCCGCAAGGTCGCCGTGGTGGCCTTCGCCTCCAATTCCTCGCTCTGCGGCGCTTTCAATTCCAACGTCATCCGCAAGGCCTCCGCCGTGGTGGACGAGTACCGCTCCGCCGGTCTTGACCCCTCTTCGGTCACCGTCTACTCCGTAGGCCGCAAGATGACAGAGGCGATGCGCCGCCGCGGCTACCAGAGCCCCGCCGAATTCACAGCCCTCTCAGAGTCACCGTCCTACGCTGCCGCCGCGGCCCTCGCCGAAGAACTCGTGGACGGCTTCGTCTTGGGCCGTTTCGACAGGGTCGAGCTGGTCTACAACCACTTCAAGTCCACGGCCTCCCAGCCGACGGTGCGGGAGACCTACCTCCCGTTCGCAGTGGACTCCGCCGCCGAGGCATCGCCTGAGGCCGCAGGGCAGGCCGCCGCCGCTCCCGCTGATTTCATTCTGGAACCATCCGCCGGGCAGCTGCTGGCCGACCTCCTCCCGAAGGTGGCCCGCCTCAAGGTCTACTCGACCCTTCTGGATGCCTCCGCCGCCGAGCACGCCGCCCGCACCGTGGCGATGCAGACCGCCACGGACAACGCCGAGGCACTTCTCCAGGAACTTACGCTGGCCTACAACAAGAGCCGCCAGCAGAAGATCACGTCCGAGATCCTCGACATAGTCGGAGGATCACTGTAAATCGGTTTGCCGCTTGCAGATGAACATTTTGTAACCCCAGGCGGGGGCTGAATCCCCCCCCCCGCCTGGAAAATCCCGCTTAATGGCTGTTTTTAACGGCTCAGACCTCAATTTATTCGCAAAAAATCTTGCTTATGAAAAATTAAACCCATATATTTGTCGTTGTGTTAGTGCGTACCCCCTTATTG
>CAVJKE010000063.1:7057-9044 GCA_963649695.1 bacterium | reverse complement strand
ATGTTTAATCCTGATAGTTCGCTGTTAGAAGGCGAAGCCTATGCCGAAGTAGAAGGTGTTCCTGTAGACCTTGATGTCTTCCCAGCCGTGTTCCTTGGCGTTGTTCTTGATGCACTTGGTGAGGCCGAAGTCATAGCCGGCGCGGAGCATTATCGCCTCGGAGATGACAACTGAAGCGCCGAGACCCCACTGGGCGTCGATGCCCTTCAGACCAGGGTAGGTGGCACCTTTGCTGAACATATTCCCGCCGATGCCGAAGTCGAAGCGAGGGCCGGTGAAGAAGGCCACGCACAAGTTCGATTCCATAGGAATCTCATATTTGAGGTTCACAGGGACGCGGATGTAGTTGGCGTGGTAGGACTTGGACTCGTTTGTGAAAGGCATTTTGAAATCCTTGCCGTAGTGCATGAAGTAAACACCCGGCTCGACGGTCAGACCCTCGATGGCGGAGAACGCATAGTCGTAGTTGAGACCGAAGTAGAATC
This sequence comes from bacterium, assembly GCA_963649695.1. Classification (GTDB taxonomy): domain Bacteria; phylum Bacteroidota; class Bacteroidia; order Bacteroidales; family UBA932; genus Cryptobacteroides. The sequence continues at coordinate 8,559 of CAVJKE010000063.1, read as the reverse complement.
CCGGCACGCTCTCGTCCATCACTGATTTCGCATCTGAACCGGAAAGGTTGAACATAGAGTAGCCGCCACCGGCCGTCCATCTCTGGGCGGAGGCGTTTACGCCTGCGAACAGCATCGTGGCCGCAAGCGCGATTGTAAGTAACTTTCTCATATTCGTAAATTGCTTTTACTGTTTCTGTTGTGTGCGGCGGCCGCTTTCTTGTGGAGCGCGCCGCGGTTTCTTTACAAAAGGCAAATATACACTAATTTCTTGAACTTTATGCGAAAGCCCGCTTATACCTGCGCTTTCGCCGGTCTGTCCGTCAGCCGGGACTCAGTGACGCTTCCGGTCCGGAATATGTTCGTAAAACGAATTTGAAAGCATTTTGCGGTAAATCACCTTGTTACGAAGACGGAACGATGCCCGGAAGCGGTGAGTATCAATGTTTCAGCAAATTTTATTGTGATTTTAAATTCGTAATTATTACATTTGTGCGTTAGTAGTTTTAAAACCTATGCGAATAATAATTCATTGAGTGCTAACTTATTGAGTTTAAGTCGAGAATGTTACGGCTTGAAAGTTTCCGCAGGGTATGGTTAGAGGTTTATGAGATTCTGTCAATCTATAAGAAAATTGTTCGCTGCGGTGATGTCCGCGGCGCTTTTCTTTTGTCTTCCAGCGGTGGCCCAGGGCCAGACCTTGGTCAAGGGCGTGGTCTCAGACATTGAAGGACAGCCGCTTCCGGGTGTCGCCGTGAAAGTGGAAGGGGTCCAGAGCAGCTACACGGAGACGGACGCCAATGGTAAATATTCAGTAAAAGTCAAGGACACGAAGGCGGCGAGCCTCGAGTTCTCGCTGCTGGGGATGCTGCCTCAGAAAGTGAAAGTGAAAGGACGGCAGACCGTCAACGTGACGATGGAGGAGGATTCCTACAACATCGACGGAGTCGTGGTTACGGGCTACCAGAGCATCAACAAGAGGGAACTTTCCTCGGCGATCGCCACGGTCAAGGCCTCCGACGTGATGGTCGCCGGCACGATGAACGTGGACCAGATGCTTCAGGGCCAGATCGCCGGAGTGGCGGTCACGGAGACAAGCGGCTCTCCTGGTTCGGCGGCAAAGATCAGAGTCAGAGGAACCTCCACGATCATCGGCAACAAGAGTCCTCTCTGGGTGCTTGACGGTGTGATTCTTCAGGATCCTGTGGAGATCGACCACTCGGACCTGACCGGCGACGACGCCGAGTATATGGTCGGCAACGCCATAGCGGGAGTCAACCCTTCTGACATCGAATCCATCTCCGTCCTCAAGGACGCTTCGGCCACGGCCATCTACGGCATCCAGGCGGCCAACGGAGTCATCGTCGTCACGACCCGCCAGGGCAAGGAAGGCAAGCCGCGCATCTCCTACAGCGCCAACCTTTCGCTGAAAGAGCGCGACAGCTACGACAGGATGGACCTGATGGACGCCTACGACCGCATCGTCCTCTCGAAGGAGATCGTCGACGCGAACCTTCACTACA
>CAVJKE010000063.1:0-6957 GCA_963649695.1 bacterium | reverse complement strand
TATGGCGGAGCGCAACACGGACTGGCTCAGCCTGCTGTACCGCAACGCCATCACCAACAGCCACACGGTCAGCGTGTCCGGAGGAACGGACAGGACGACATATTACACATCTCTCGGAGCCGACATCCAGCCGGGTTCTGCGAGAGGGGAGGAGTCCGACCGCTACACGGTGCTGGCCAAGCTTAACTCCTGGCTGACAAAGAAGCTTTTCGTGGGCGTGCAGCTGAACGCCTCGATGAGGGACAACACCGGCTACTACGGCATCAACCCGAGGACCTACGCCTACTCCACGGCGAGGACCATCCCTTGCTACAACGAGGACGGCTCCCTCTTCTACTATGAGCCTTACAGCGCCCTGGGAAGCGGCAAGGACGCTCTCACGTTCAACTTCCTGAACGAGGCTGCCAATTCAGGCACGGAGTCGAAGGTCAACAACATCACGGCCAAGCTCAATCTCCAGTGGCTGTTCTACGAAGGCTTCAAGTACGAACTGCAGGGTTCGTACACCAGCACACAGACCGTGAAGAATTCCTGGGCCAACGACCAGACTCTCCAGGTGGCCAAGATCAGGGGCTACAGTTCCGACTACTATGTGGCGACCGGCTCGGACGAATGGCAGGACTCTCCGCTCCCTGTCGGCGGTATCCTGGACTATTCGCAGACCACCGCGGCGACCTGGGACCTGCGCAACCAGCTGAGCTACAACAGAAGTTTCGGCGACCATGTGGTCAGCCTTATGGGCCTGCAGGAACTCCGCAGTTCCAAGAACGACGGATTCTCTCAGTACTCTTACGGCTATCTTCCGGACAGAGGCAAGACGGTCTCGCCGGCCTACACCGACCGCTATCTCGTCCAGATCCAGGGCGGCAGTTTCAATCCGACCATCACGGACAACGTCAGGAACGTGGTCTCAATGAGAGGTGTGGCTTCATATTCATTCAAGGACAAGTACCTGCTGAGCGGAAGCGTGAGCATGGACGGGTCGAACCAGTTCGGCACGAACCCCCGCTACAGGTTCCTGCCTATCTGGTCCGTGTCGGGGAAATGGACTATCTCCGAGGAACCGTTCCTGAAGAATAACCAGAATCTCAACTATCTGGCTGTCAGACTTTCGTACGGAATCCAGGGCAACGTGGACTCCGGCACCTCGCCTGACCTCGTGATCAAGATCGGGGACATCAGTTCGGAGACCGGCCTTGCCGAATCCACCGTCAGCTACTGGCCGAACGCCGACCTGAGGTGGGAGAAGACGACCTCCTACAACTTCGGTCTGGATTTCTCCCTGCTCGGCACCCGCATCAACGGAACTGTGGACCTCTACAAGAAGATCGGCACGGACATGATCATGACCAAGACCATCTCGGCCGTGAACGGTATCACGAGCTACAAGATCAACGCGGGCAACATGAACAACTCCGGAGTCGAGGTGGCTCTGACAGGCTATCCGATAAAGACCCGGGACTGGTCTATGAACATCCAGGTCAATTACGGCTACAACCGGAACACGATGACCAAGGCCAACGACGAACTCGGCTCGGTCACCAATTCCGAGAAGCTGTCCGGCTCGGCCCTGATCGTCGGCGAGGCCATCGGCACGTTCTACTCCTACGATTTCGCTGGACTTGACCACGAGACCGGCCTTCCGCTCTACTACGACAAGGACGGCAACACGGAGAGGACGATAGACGGCGTGACCTACAAGAACTACACTCTGTACGAAAGCGAGGTGAACCTCGTGAAGTCAGGCCTGCTCACTCCGCCGCACACCGGCGGTGTCAACATCGGCCTGCGCTACAAGAGATGGCATCTGAATTCTTCGTTCACATATTCATTGGGCGGCACCGGCCGTCTGCCGTCGATCTACAACGGCAACTATTCCAAGGTCTTCGATCCTGAGTACAACGTCACCGTGGACATCAAGGACCGCTGGAAGCAGCCGGGCGACGAGGCGTACACCAACATCCCGGTGCTGATGGACGACTATTCCTACGACGGGCTGAAGCTCCGTCCGACCGACTCTTCCGCCGGCGACATCCTGAAAGGCTCGGCGATGTACGACTATTCCACCGCGAGGATCTGCTCTTCGGACAACTTCCGCTGGAGATCCGTCTCGCTGTCCTACAACCTGTCTTCGCAGGCTCTGAAGAAACTGAAGATCAACGCTTTGTCGGTGCGTCTCCAGGCCACGAACCTCTTCATCATAGCTAACGGCAGGTGGCACGGTTACGATCCGGAACTCGGAACTTCGGCGACAAGCCCTATTCCGAGATCCTACACGCTCGGTTTCAACATAACACTTTAGGAGGGGAGGAGAGATGATGAAACACATTCTGACATTGACGCTTGCGGCTCTGCTGCTCACCGGCTGCGACGGCTTCCTCGAGAGGACATCGCAGAACCAGATAGTCCCTACCACGGTGGACAAGTACAAGGAACTGATGCAGGGAAGCAACGGTTACTTTCTCTACACGACCACCTACGGAGTGTTCGTCCAGATGATGACCGACGACATCGCCTACACGGACCTTTCCGACCAGGTCGAGGTCAAGAACCCTGTCGAAAGCACGAACCTCAGCGTTTACCGCAAAATCTACCAGTGGGCGGACGAGATCGAGGAGGACGAGGACTTCACTGACAGACTTTATGAATATCTCTACAGCCAGGCGCTTGTCGCCAACACGGTCCTCGAAGCGATAGACGATGCGGACGGCACCGACGAAGAAAGGGAGATCACCCGCGGCCAGGCCTATTTCCACAGGGCTTTCGCCTACCTGATACTCGCCAACCTCTACGCTAAGCCTTACAACGAGGCTTCGGCTGACGACCCTTGCGTCCCTGTGAAACTCACGGCGACTCCGGGGACGGAGACCTACTCCCGCGCGACCGTCAGTGAGGTCTGGAGCCTCATCAGAAGCGACATCGACGCCGGAATCGAGTGCCTGAAGGGAGCCGACATCCCCAACATCTACGAGATTTCCGAAACCGCGCTCTACACTGTCGCGGTGCGCGCGGCCCTCTATATGGAGGACTTCGACGCGGTCATCGGCTACGGAGAAAAACTTCTGGCTATCAATTCGGAACTCTTCGACATCACCGGCATCGAAAGTTCTGTGAACAAGACTCTCGCGACCCCTGGCGGCTCCGACGTGAAGAACCTGATCTCGTCCGCCAACCCTGAGATACTCTGGCTTTTCGGCAAGAACTACTGGCTCAAGAACATCCTGGGAGGCCTCGCCGACAACCACATCTACTACTACTCGGTCTCGGACGGCCTTCTCGACTCCTACGACCTGGATCTGCTTGACGGCGAGAGGGATATGCGCAAGACCTACTATTTCTACGAGCCGAAGATCTTCAAGGGGATAGCGAGCCAGTGGTACAGCTACAACCTCTTCAAGTACGACGCGGAGGACGGCTACCACCGCTGCCAGGCGTTCCGCACGGCGGAGATCTACCTCTCGATGGCGGAGGCCTACGCCAGAAAGGCCAGCCCCGACTATTCCAAGGCTCTTGAATATCTCAACGCCCTCCGCCGCAACCGTATCAGCGGCTACACCGACAGAACCCTCGCCGACGTGGGAGGGGAGCAGGGCATCGTTGAATATGTCTGGAGAGAGCGCCGCAGGGAACTTTGCGGGGAGGAGTTCCACAGATGGTTCGACCTGCGCCGCGAGGGCGAGCCGGAGATCACCCACGAATGGAAGGACGGCAAGACCTACAGGCTGCAGAAGGGCGACGAGGCCTACATCCTCAACTTCCCGGCCGAGGAGCGCAAGGTCTGCCCGGACAACTACAACCCGCGTCCCTACAGGGAGGCCGAGAACTGATGGAGGGGATGAATATGAAAGTTAAATCATTGAATATGATCGTGCTGGCCGTGGCGCTGCTTGCGGCCGGCTGCACCAAGGAGAAGGACTACGATTTCAGCTGGCTGAAGGATGTGGTGGGGGAGTGCCCGGAAGGAGTCAAGGACTTCAACGAGAAGTACAATGTGATGCTCACCAACGACATCACCGCCCAGAAATATTCATTCGACGGCAGCTACACCCTTTTGACGGATTACACTCCGGCCACGGACGAGCAGACCGTCGCCGTCGCCGAATTCCTTGAGGATGAGGTGTTCCCTCTTTTCCCGGAGGGCTTTGTCGCCGCCCAGATGCCGTCCACTATGTATGTGGCCGACAGCGTGCGCTTCGAGTGGACATATGAACTGAAGGACTACGATCCTGTACGCAAGAAGGACATCAACCGCAGCGACGAGATCGTCCGCAACCTCTGCGGAGAGGTCGGCGGCAAGCAGGTGACGTTCTCGGCCAAGGCTCTGGAGACTATGGACCGGGATTCCCTGCGCTACGAGTGGACTTCGCTCCTGGTGGAGAGGATGATGTCCAACACCAATCATTGGCCTGAGCCTGAGGAGTTTATGAAACCGGCCGAGGACAGGATGTACGCCTACTACGAGATGTCGTATTTCAAGTTCTACCAGTCCACGCTCAGCAAGAGAGGCACCACTTTCGGCGAGCCGATGACCCCGTACACCGACCGGTTCAACCTCTACTACTACTGCGGGGCGTTCAGGCCGTGCAGGTACGGCTACCATCTCCACTACTATTATTCCGCCGAGTTCGCCAAGGCCGGAAAGTACGGTGACGAGCCGACCGAAGGTTTCGTCTACTACATCAAGACCTACCAGCAGGATTTCGCCGACATGGTGGCCTTCCTTCTCTGCTATGACAAAGCTCAGCAGGAGGCGATGATCGAGAACGCCGCGAAGCAGACCACCGTCAAGGAGACCACAGTCTACAATTCGGACGGCACCAAGACCAAGAAGGAGGAGACCCTCACCGTCGGCAGGGAGGTTTTCGACCAGAGGATCGCTTCCGTGAAGAGTTATCTGAAGGAGAATCTGGACTGGACGATAGAGTGACGGACCGGGCCGGGCGGGCACAACTTTATGAAAATCGAGCCGCCGGGTAGGGATATTCAAGAAAAATAAGATTAAATATTCATAAATGATGAAGACAAGTAAATTCATTTTCAGCGCTTTGGCTGTGGTTGCGGCCGCTTGCGCATCATCCTGCTCCCACAAGACCGTGGTTTGCGGCACCTGGGAGGGTGGACAGGGAGACACTGTCGTTCTTTGCGAGAAGGTTCCGGACGCGGACTCCGTTTTCGTGGCATCCGCTGTCGTCGGCGAGGACGGGACATTCTCGTTCGCGCTCACGCCGGACTATCCGAAGAGACTCACGATCTGCTACGGCGACAACTCCAAGAACATATTCGTAGGCACTGATTCCGTGAAGGTCACGATCACCTCCAAGGAAGGCACCAACAGGAAGGGTGAGGCCTACACTTCGCTTAACTGCGCCGTTGATGGCGGCCGCGAGCAGAAGATTCTGGAGGACAGCGAGGATTTCAACCTCAGCAACGCCTTCATCCAGCTCGGCACGATGATCATGGCCTCCAAACTGGCCGACATGACCGACCAGAAGCAGATCGACTCCATCAGCCGCGGCATCGTGATGATGAAGGAGGCTTACGACTCGATCATCCGCGTGCATCTTGACACAACCCGCAACTCGGTGGCTGTCACCTACTTCTTCGATGACTTCCTGCTGAAGAACCGTCCTTTCGAGTTCGTGCAGGCAAGGTACGATTCTCTTGACGCTTCCGTCAAGGCTTCGGTCCAGGGCGTTGAGCTCGGCAAGAAGATCGAGGCGGCTTCGCATTTCAGTGTAGGTGGCACTCCTGAGGATTTCACATTGCCTGACCCTGACGGCAACAATTTCTCCCTCAGCCAGCTGCGCGGACATTACACGATCATCGACTTCTGGGCTTCCTGGTGCGGTCCTTGCCTTGCCGAGGCTCCGAACGTGAAGGCCATCTACGAGAAGCATCACAAGGACGGTCTCGAGATTCTCGGCGTGTCGCTTGACGAGGAGAAATCCCGCGACAAGTGGGTCGAGGCCATCAAGGAGAACGGCCTCGACTGGCATCAGGTAAGCTCGCTCAAGGGTTGGGACTGCCCTGTGGCCAAGTCCTTCAACGTGACCGGCATCCCGAGAATGTTCATCCTTGATCCTGACGGCAAGATCATCGCCCAGGATCTGCGCGGAGAGGAACTCGCCGCCAAGATCGACGAACTTTACGCCGGATCGGCCGAGTAAAAAATATTCTATTAGATTATTAACAACTTTTATATTAACAATTTAACAAATTACAACAGTTATGAAAAGATTCTTTTTGTTTGCCGCCGCCGTCTGCGCGGTGGCAGTGTCCTGCTCCAAGGACGTTGAGGTCACCAGCGTCACTCTTGACCAGACCGAGGTTTCAGTTAAGGTAGGTGAGACCTGCGCTCTCGTGGCCACAGTAGCCCCTGCTGACGCCACAGACCCTGCGGTCACCTGGACTTCTTCCGATGTGAAAGTCGCCACCGTAGCCGAGGGTGTTGTCACCGGTGTCGCCGCCGGTGAGGCCACCATCACCGCCACCGCCGGCGGAAAGACCGCTACCTGCACCGTCACCGTCTACAAAGACCCTATCGATGACATCGTCCTCAAGGCAGGCTCAGTTTCCTACAGCGTCAATATCGACGCTCCTTACGGCTATCTCACAGCCGTTGAGGATGTTAGCGAGGTCTCTTCATATGTCGAGATGGGAATGATGGACAATGCGGCACAGGTCATGGCTCAGGCTCTTTACAACACAAAGGATGTGAAGAAAGATGCCACAGTTACCAAGACAGCCACTGACCCGTTCTTTTATGGATTGGCCGGCGGCAAGGACATCACCGCTGACGGAACTTACTACATCGCTGTCGTAGCCGTCAAGGAAGACGGAGACTTCGACAACGAAAACGTCGTGATGGTCACCTACCCTGCGAAGTAGTGTAGCTGCGATATTCGTGGCAGATAACTGACTGACATTCAGCGAAAACAAAGATGGTCTGGTCGTGAA
>CAVJKE010000062.1:0-9057 GCA_963649695.1 bacterium | reverse complement strand
GTTTTAGTCTCGCTAAGATACTCTCTTTTTTTCTAAAATACGGAAAATTTGACTAAATTCACGACTTCGGTTGGTTATTGGTTTAGTGTATGAAACGATTGTTTTCATTTCTGGCGGTACTGTTGTTGGTCACCGCCCTTTCAGCTCAGAATTCCAGGAAGGTCACCGGGGCCGTCAAGGACGAAGGCGGAAGCCCTCTGCCCGGCGCTACCGTGACTGTAAAAGGACTTTCGCAGAAGGTCTACGCCCTTACTGACATCGACGGCAACTACTCGATCTCGGTTCCGGGGCTGACGGAAAAGACCGTGCTGGAGTTCTCCTATCTCGGAATGAAGCCTGCCGAGGTGCAGGTCGGAAAACGTTCGCAGGTGGATGTCGTGATGTACCCCGACGGCAATGTGCTGGACGAGGTCGTCATCGTGGCCGGCTACGGACTGGCGCAGAAGCGCTCGGATATGACAGGGTCTGCGTACCAGGTTGATTCCAAGAAACTTGAGAAATTACCTGCCGCCCGGATCGACAACCTTCTCGATGGGATGGTGCCGGGACTGTCCATCACCGAGAAGGACAGCTCGACCGGAGGCCGTTCGCAGTACTCGATAAGGGTCAGGGGCGACGCCTCGCTGAGCGCCAGCTCAGAGCCTCTCTGGATAATCGACGGTGTGCCTGTCTACACCGGCACAAGGACCTCGTCGACACTTTCGGGAATGAGTTACAGCGTCAGCCCTCTGTCGTTCATCAATCCTGACGACATCGAATCGATGACTGTCCTCAAGGATGCGGCGACCACCGCCCTCTACGGAGCCGACGGAGCCAACGGCGTTATCCTTGTCACCACAAAGTCAGGCGGCGCGGACTCTAAGACCCGCGTCAACGCTTCCGTGCGATACGGCCTTTCACAGGTCGACCGTTCGACCCTGCTGAGGCTCTGCAGCACCGAGCAGTGGTGGTCTCTGGCCAAGGAGGCCTGGACGAACGCCGGCTACAAGATGGAGAATTTCCCTTACCAGGACAACGAGCATAACTCCTACTCGACCACCAGCACGGACTGGTACGACGTCTATTTCGGCACAGGCTCGAACGCCCAGTACAACGTGTCGGTCAGCGGCGGAAACAAGAACGCGAAGCATTATCTCTCGTTAAGTTACTACAACGAGAAGACCACGGTCAAGGGCAACGAGCAGCAGAGGTTCTCGGTCAGCGACAGAAGCACCTACAAGTTCGGCAAGAAGTTCTCGGCCAATGTGAAGATGTCGATGTCCTACAATGTGAACGACATTGTCTCTGTGTCCAAGAGCGAACTCAAGGTCATTCCGATCATCTCTCCCTACGATGAGGACGGGGTCACTCCGAGGCTCTACAACTGCTACAGCCGGGAGGTGGACAGCTATGACCCGCAGATGTACAAATTCATCTACAGTTCGGTGGCCGACAGAAAGTACAACGACAACCAGCAGCGCACGATCTCGGCCGACGGCTCTGTCTCGCTGAAGTACGACATCATCGACGGGCTTTCCGCGACTGTGCAGGGCGGTGCGAGCGTGCTTTCCGGCCTTGAACTGATCTATCACTCCAAGCATACTCTCGACGGTCTCACCGAGGCTGAGCAGGACGGCTGGTCAAGAAGGGCGGCCGCCTATGCGTTCACCTGGAACAACATCGACAGAATCAACTTCAACAAGCGTTTCGGCAAGCACCAGGTCGGAGCCTTGGCTGGACTGGAACTGGTGAACAAGGAGAACAGGAGCCTCTACGCCACCGGCTACGGCTTCGCCAGCGACAACATCAAGGAGATTTACTACGCCCTGCAGAGTTCCATCAAAGGCTACTCTTCGGCCAGCAACAGCAGGTCGCTGTCCTATATGGCGCAGGCGACATATTCCTACGACAGCAGGTACTACCTCTCGCTGTCTTGGAGACGGCAGGGATATTCATCGTTCAGCACCTATTCGAGGTGGGGAGACTTCTCTTCGGTGGGCCTTTCGTGGAACGTCCACAACGAGAAGTGGTTCCATATGCCTGTTCTGGACAAACTCAAACTGAAGGCCTCTTTCGGCAACAGCGGCAATTCAAGAGTCGACACCAGCGCCGCTTATGGAACATATTCATACACCTCGGGCAGCTACTACGGCGGTGTGATGGGTGCGACGCAGAGTTCCGCTCCGAACCCCGGCCTTAGCTGGGAGAACACCTACATCTTCAACGCCGGAGTGAATGTCGGTCTTTGGGACAGCCGCGTCGACCTCGAGGTGGAGGTCTACGACAAGTACACCACAGGACTGCTGTACAGCGGCCGCGTCTCCTCGATCATCACCGACGGCACGGTGACCCGCAATGTCGGCGCCATCGAGAACCAGGGTCTTGAGTTCACCCTCGCCACCAGAAACATAGACACACCTAAGTTCAAGTGGACCACTGAGTTCAACGGCTCGGTCAACAGGAATGTCATCAGAGAACTTTACAAGGATATGCACACCGGCTTCTTCGACACCGTCTGGATGGTCGGGGCAAGCAAGAGCGACTGGTGGCTCAGCAGATGGGCCGGAGTCGACCCCGCCACCGGAAGCCCGATGTGGTACACCGTGGACGGCGACATCACCTACACCTTCTCCTACGACAACCGTGTCCTCCTGCCGCAGTACAGCAAGGAGCCTGACCTGAGCGGAGGCTTGTCCAACACCTTCTCCTTCGGTCCGTTCAGCGCGAGGGTGATGATGACCTACTCGATCGGCGGATGGATGCTCTCATCCTACACTCAGGACGACGGCCACGACATCATCGGTTTCAACACGGTGGTCGAGGATCTCGACCATTGGAGACAGCCAGGTGATGTTTCAAACAATCCTAAGTACGTCTACAAGAGTTCCAACCTCTCGACGATGTCTTCCACCCGTTTCCTTTACAGCAAGACCAACGTGCAGCTGAAGAACGTGACCTTCTCCTATGCGTTGCCCAAATCGCTATGCTCCAAGGCGAAACTCTCCGGAGTGACATTCTCGGTGATGGGGGACAACCTCTATCTCTGGTGTCCGGGCCAGAGCAAGTCGCACAACAGCTACAAGACAATCTCCCATTCTATGGGTCTGACAAGGTCTGTTTCCGGTCAGCTTTCAATTGATTTTTAGAAGGTTATGAGAAAGAATATCATAATGGCGGCTCTTGCCGCGGCGGCGGTTTCAGTTTCATCCTGCACTGGATTCCTGAATGTCGAGACTCTCGGAAAAAGCACCATAGAGGGCTTCTTTTCCGATGTCGACGGTCTGAAAGCCGCCGGAGTCGGCCTCCACAGGACGATCCTGGATTTCTACGACGGCTCGTATCTCCGTTTCGCTGACATCGCCGGCGACACGCAGAACGCCTCGAGGGTGAACTGTGACGAGGCCCTTCTGCGGGCCTACGATTTCGACTACTACGCCGAGGACAATTCCGGCTTCCCTTACACGATCTGGAAGAACGGCTATGTCGTGGCGACCAATGCCAACAACATCCTTTACTATGGTCAGAAGCTTCTTGACAAATATCCTGAATATGAGGATGTGGTGAAGACTCATTTCGCCTATGCCTATTTCGCGAGGGCCCTTGCGATCTTCGACCTTTGCAATTGCTACGCCCTGCCGTACGGGGCGACAGAGGATGCCTCCCACCTCGGGGTCGTGGCTATCGACTACATCCCGGGCTTTGACGACAAACTCTCCAGAAACACCGTCAAGGAATGCTACGACAGGGTCATTTCGGACCTCCAGAAGTCTCTTGAATATTTCGGCGGCGACTCGATGTCGGACCCTACCTACATCTCGGGGCTTGCGTGCGAGGCCCTGCTGGCGAGAGTCTACCTTTACAAGGGAGACTACGAAAAAGCGGCGGAATATTCAAAGAAAGTGATGGACAAGGTGCCTCTGACGGGTAGGGACGAGTACGTCAAGATGTTCCGCAAGGCGCAGGAATGCCCGGGAGAAGGAATATTCAGACTCAACACTTATGACGAGGGTCTTGGAATGACGGCGCTTTACAATCCGACGGCCACGCAGAAGTTCGAGCCGGCTCCGGAGTTCATCGCCAAGTTCGACGCCGGTGATGTCCGCAAGGAACTTTTCACCTATGTCGGCGAGACCGAGGACGGAGACAAGTACGCCGGGAAGTCTTTCACTACTGTCTGCAAGTACCTTCCGATAAAGACCGGGGTCTCGGACGAGAACAACAGGCGTTCGGACTTCTTTGTCCTCCGCGTTTCAGAAATGTACCTGATCCACGCCGAGGCCATCTGCAAGGGGGCGTCAGGCACGTTGGAAGAGGCGGCCCAAGACATCAAGGCTTTGAGGGCGAGGGCGATGGGAACGACCTCCGACAAGGTCTATCTGTCCTGGTCCTCTGCAGAAGACCTTGACAAGACGGTGCAGGAGGAAAGGATGAAAGAACTCTGTTTCGAGGGCCACAGGTTCTTTGACATCAAGAGGCGGATGGAGGATCTGACACGCCCGGCAAGCACGACATCAACGAAGAAGTCGCTGTCTTGGCCGGACATCCACTACGCCCTGCCTATCAGCCAGCTTGAGATGCAGGCGAACGACTATATGGTTCAGAACGAAGGCTATAGCGGCCGGAAATCATTGGAAGAATAATGAAGAAGTTTTTAGGAATATTGATGGCCGCCTTTGTGCTTGGCGGCTGCGACTGGCACGAGGAGGTCTACTTCGACACTCCTTTCGCCTCTATTTTCGACTCTACCGGCGGATCGTCATCGACCATAGACAGCGATTTCGGAAAGGGTGTCGAGAGCATACTTTCAGAACTTAAGCTGACCATCAGTGTCAGTTCGGCAAGGTTCACCGAGCCGATCGCCGTGGACTATGAACTCATCGTCGGCGACGGCCTTACAGAAGGCGTAGACTATAAGATCCAGCAGTCTGCGGCCAGCCCGCTGAAATTCAGCGTCGGAACATACACGATGCCTATCCGTATCCTTTGGCTCAAGGCTCCGTCGCCGGACGTTTCCAAGGACAACACCCTGACAATCAGGCTTACAGGCAGCAGTCTTGACGGTATGCTCATCGGTTATCCCGGTCCGTCCGCCAGAGGCTCGTCCTACACATTCACCAGAATCTAAAGTATACCAATCATTTAATTTTAAAGTCTCATGAAACGAATCTTAACTTTCGTCAGCGTAGCGCTGGCGGTTGTCGCGGGAACGGTTTCCTGCAACAACGACCCAAAGCCGGACGGTGTGGCCCAGGTCACATCCTTCTCGCTCAAAGCATCCCTTAACTCCACTCTCCCATCCGATGTGGATGGAACGGTCGACAACAACGCCGGGACAATCACCGTAGTGATTCCTGAAGGAGCAGGCAGCGAATTCATCCCTACTTTCGCCGCCACCCAGGACGATGTCGTGAAATCCGGTTCGACAGTTCTCACCAGCGGCGTGACTTCCATAACCATCACGGACGGCTCGAAGCTTACGGTTTCCGATGAGGTTTCGCAGCTCACCACAGCCTACACCTTCTCCGTTAAGGAGAACGACGCGGCAGCTGAACTCAAGTCAGTCGCCTTCCTCCAGGCCGACAACGAGGCTCTCACCGCCGATGTCGCCGCCGAGGAAATCGCGTCGGAGATGCTTGTGCGCGTCCCGGGCAAGGCTTTCAAGTCTGAACTTGTGATGACGGTAGAGGCCGGCAAGAACGATGTGGTCACCGTCAACGGCGAGGCCGTGAAAGACGGCAAGGTCAGCGTGGACACAAGTTTCCCTGTCGACATCAAAGTCACCGACGAGGTGGCCGGAGCGGAAGCGAGCTATGTCCTCAAGGTCGGCAAGGTGCTTGAATATGTAGTCACCAAGTTGGCTTCCATCACAGACGGGACCAAAATTTTCAGCTCGTTCGATATGGCCGTCAATCCTGCAGACGGCAATCCTTGGATCACCTATGTAAAAGAGATTGAAGGTGACAAAATTGACAGGGTGGCTGTCCAGAAGTTCGACGGCACGTCCTTCTCATTTGTGGGCGGAAACTACATCGTGCCGGATCCTGACTCTAAGGACGCCAAGAATCCATCCCTCGTGTTTGCTGGCGACGGCACCGCTTTCCTGAAATACCTCGGAGGTGAGGCCTCGAGCAAGTTTACGGTCAGGAAATTCACTTCTTCCTGGGAAGTGGTCGGCAAAGCAAGCTTTAACTCGGTCAATGCGAACACCTCTTATGCCGCTCCTCTGTTCATCCAAAGCAACGGACAGCCTGCATTCTTCTTCACGGGTAATACGAGGAACGTGGATACTTACCGCACTATCACTTCTGAATATTACACTGGCTCTGAATGGGTTGAGAAAGTCGCCGCGGCAAGCGGTGTCGCTCCTGCATATGGTGAGCCTTCTTCTTCAGCCGGAACTTTTTATGGAAGCTCCTTTGTTACTATGAACGGAAAGACATATATGCTTGCATCTTTCAACCAGTGGGGCTATTTCGTGTATGAGGTCGGTGATGGTTGCAAGTTGACTCCGGTAGTGTATGACTACAAGCCAGGGACTTCGACATTCGGTATCGCATCCAATGGCAACATCATGACCGACGGTGACAATCTTTATGTCTACGCTTCGGATTTTGCCGCTTCAAAAATGCAGGTCTACAAGGTCGATCTGACCAACAAGACCATGGGTGAATACGGAGCAGGATTCCCTGTCACCGTCAGCTCATTAAGCGGTGTCAGTGAGATGTCGGCTGTTTCTGTCTCTCCTTCCGGTCTGTTCGTGGCCGCTGTTGAAGACAGCGAGAGAGCGGTTTCCTTCAAATATCTCAACAGCAGCCTTCAGTGGGAGACTTTCTCACTTGCCGAGGCCCCTCTCAACTGCTCAGGCCAGTTCCGCATCGTGTTCAACTCTGACGGCGTAGGCTATATCGCCTATCCGGGCGACAGCGCCGGCAACATCGAGGTCTACAAGGTAGCCCTTGAGGCTGACGTGCTTCCTGAGTAATCTGGAGTAAACATATTCATTTATGACACTGCCCGCTTTGTTCGCCATCGCTCTCCAATGCGCCCTCAGGGCCGCGTTCGTGGGAGACCCGCAGGCTGACGGAAGCGGGCAGGTTGTCTATAACCAGCGCAGCGTCTACAGGGAACTGCGTTCCAGAAAAGACCTTGACCTTGTCATCGTGATGGGCGACATTGTCAATGATGATGTCTCTCTGCTTGATCCGTCCATCAAAAGTCTTGACTCTCTTAGCGTTCCGTGGTTTTCCGTCCCGGGCAACCACGACAGGGACTTCTACAAGGATGCCGGCGACGGCAGCCCCCGCGACCTGGGTTCATGGCGCAGGAAAATCGGCTATGTCGACACGACATTCGTCAGAAAGGGCATCCGTTTCGTTCTGATGAACAATGTCCGGACCGTCGGGAAGAATGACTATGAGGGAGGTTTCAGCGAGGTTCAGAAGCAATGGCTTGATTCGCTTGTGGGAATATCTTCACGAGAAAAGCAGTTTGTTCTGGCCGTGCATATTCCTTTGTCGGAATGCAGGGGACGAGACAGCGTGATGAACATCCTTTCCCCGGTGTCAGCCAAGGCCACCGTGTTCTGCGGCCATACCCACACCGTGCGGCGGCACAGTCTGGATTCCGGAATGGAAGAGATCATCTGCGGAGCCGTCTGCGGAAGCTGGTGGAGGGGAGTGAAGGGTGAAGACGGACTTCCTTACGCCCTGATGAGATGCGGCTCTCCCCGCGGCTACTTCGTGGCTGATTTCAGAAGGAAAGGCTTCCGGCTGGACTACAAGCCTGTGTCAAGGAACGACCGTGCGTCCGCTACCGTCGTCGACAGCTCCGGCGTGGTGGCCGTCAACATATTCGGAGGAAGCGAGGACGGGCGTGTAGAGTACAGGACAGCCGGTTCTGGAAAATGGTTGAAGGCTGAAAGAAGTTCCCGCACTGCTCCGGAGGTCCTGAAAGTGTCAGAATGGAACTATTCCAAGACCAGGGAGTACAGGAAGGCGCATAAGGAGGAGTTCATCCCGATGCTGCTGCGGCCTTCGCCCCACCTCTGGGAGTTCACGGATCCCGCCGTTTCCCCGGGCGATGTCATCCGGGTCCGCTACACCGACCCCCGTATGAAAAAAACTCTCCGGCTGAAGGTTGGAATATGAATAAAAAGAGGCAGGAAAAACTGAAAAGTTTTCCTGCCTCTTTTGTGAGCCACTCATCAGGCTCGAACTGACGACCTGCGCGTTACGAATGCGCTGCTCTACCGACTGAGCTAAAGTGGCATTGGGGATGCAAATATACACATATTTTGCGGAACAACAAGTTTCGGCGGGGATTTTGATTCTGTTCCCGAATTTGGTTGAAAATTCAGGCGATTTTTTAACCGTCCGTCCCCATTACTTGGAGTTCAGCAAAAAAGCAGGTACTTTTGCGGCTTGGGATATGTCGGGGATTCGCCAATTCCTGAATACTTTTTATTTTAGAGACGGCCAAAAATCGGAATTTTATATGAAATCGGATATCATAGTGATTGGAGCAGGGGCTTCGGGCCTTATGGCTGCGTACGGAGCGGCTAAAACTCTGGTGGATGCGGGAAGTCCCGCGCAGGTTACCCTGCTCGAGAAGATGCCGCGCCCGGCGAGAAAAGTGATGATTACCGGCAAGGGCCGCTGCAATTTCACGAATGTAAAGCCCTGGAACGAGTTCTCGGAGCATATCCGCAGCAAGTCGAACTTCCTGCGCCCGGCCTACCAGAACCTGACGCCGCAGGGCCTGATCGACTTTCTGAATGCCGCCGGCCTCGAGACCGTCACCGAGAGGGGAGACCGCGCATTCCCCGCTTCGCACAGGGCGTCTGACGTGGTGGATGCACTCGTGAGGATGGCTAACAGCGTGGGTGTCAAGATATTGACCGAGTGCGAAGTCACTTCGGCCGAGGGCTCGAAGGATGCTTTCAGCATCCAATGCGCCGACGGCCAGAGGCATTCCTGCCGCCGGCTCATAATCGCCACGGGCGGACTGTCCTATCCGGGTACCGGCTCCACAGGAGACGGTTACCACTGGGCCGAAAGTTTCGGTCACGGAATTTCGGGC
>CAVJKE010000061.1:0-9098 GCA_963649695.1 bacterium | reverse complement strand
GAAGAAGATTCTTCCTGCGCTCAATGCCGCCTTTGTGGACATCGGAGACAAGAAAGAGGCTTTCGTCCACTATCTGGATCTTGGACTGTACTTCACATCGTTCGACGACTTCGTCCGTAAGAGCAATCCCAACACCGACCTCGGGCAACTGTATTCAAGCATCCCGATAGGGCCGATCCTCGAGAAAGAGGGAAGGATCGAGAATGTCCTCAAACCGGGACAGATGATGATAGTGCAGATCGTCAAGGAACCGATCTCCACCAAAGGGTCAAGACTGACAGCTGAAATTTCATTGGCAGGACGCAACATTGTGCTGATGCCTTTCGCCGAGAAGGTGAGCATTTCCCAGAAAATCTCCTCGAAGGAAGAGAAGAAAAGGCTCGAGACACTTGTCAGGAGCATTCTTCCGAAGAACTACGGAGCCATCATCCGCACAGCGGCTGAAGGCAAGAACGCGGCCATCCTTGTGGCCGAGCTCAAGTCCCTCATCGAGAAATGGGAATCCTCCTGGAAGAAAGTGGCGAAATCAAAGGGCGTCCAGCTGCTCTTCACCGAGTACAGCAAAACCACAGCCATCATCAGGGATCTCCTGAACGACTCCTTCTCCAACATCCACGTCAACGACGAGACTGTCTACGAGGAGACCAAGAAATATATCTCGCTGATCTCTCCTGACCAGGAGAAGATCGTGAAGCTGTACACGGGCAAGGAACCCATCTTCGACCATTTTGAAGTCACCCGCCAGATCAAGAGTTCGTTCGGCAAGATCGTGCCGATGAAACAGGGAACTTATCTGGTCATCGAGTCCACGGAGGCCCTTAACGTAATCGACGTGAACAGCGGAATCCGGGCCAAGACCTCCGACCAGGAAGAGAACACCTTCGAGGTCAACAAGATAGCGGCGGAGGAAATCGCCCGCCAGCTGAGGCTGAGGGATATGGGCGGCATCGTCATCGTCGACTTCATCGACATGGAGTCCGGAGAGCATCGCAACGAGTTGCACAAGTACATGCAGTCGCTCATGGAAAGCGACAGGGCGAAGCACAACGTGCTTCCTCTCACCAAATTCGGTCTGATGCAGATCACAAGGCAGAGGATCCGTCCGGTGACGGAGATCAACACCGCCGAGGTCTGCCCGGTCTGCCACGGCACCGGCAAGATCACGTCAAGCGTGGTTATCGACGAACAGATCGAACGCAACATCGCCGACTGCGTCGAGCACGGCGAGACCGACCTGACGCTGAAGGTCAGCCCGATTCTCGGGGCCTACCTCAAGAGAGGGACGACTGTCCTTTCGGACAAGTCATTCGTCGGCAAGTGGAAAAAGAAGTACAAGTGCCGGATCAACATTGTGGAGGTCACAGACTTCACAGTCCTGCAGAATGAAATCTACAACAAGAAAGGGGACAGGCTTTAGTCCCCTTTTTTATTTTCCTACCCTCCCGACGCCCCTGGCGGCATCTTTTCCCCTTCAAGTCATGGCCGCATTTCCGTGGTTGGACAATGCCATATATGAACATAAATTAGTACATTTGCCGTGAACGGGCCTGCACCACATCAGCCCGGTTTGTTTGCGAAAGTCAATTACATTGAACAATGAAAAAGATATTCATAATCCTGACGCTGTCCGCCGGTATGCTGGCGGCGGGATGCCAGACCTACGATGACTCCGAACTGAAGTCCGAGATCCAGAAGATAACCGCCAGGCTGACGGCGCTTGAACAGCAATGCAGCCTGATGAACTCAAACATCAGCACCCTCCAGGCCCTGGTCGACGCCCTTGACGGGCAGGACGGCATCGTCAGCGTCACAGACCTTGAAGACGGGACAGGATATTCAATAAAATTCAAGTCCGGCAAGACCGTCACCCTGCGCGACGGCGTGGACGGCAAGACACCTGCGGTGGGGGTCAGACAGGACACCGACGGGACATATTACTGGACGGTCGACGGCGAATGGCTGCTCGACGCTTCCGGGAAGAAGGTCCGCGCCCAGGCGGTGGACGGCAAGGACGCCGTCGCTCCGAAACTGAAGATCGAGGAGGACTGGTGGTACATCTCCTATGATGGCGGGTCCACGTGGACGAAACTCTACCAGGCCAAAGGCGATGACGGCGACACCCTTTTCGCCAGCGTGACCGACAACGGGGAGACCGTCACCTTCAAACTGGCGGACGGAACGGTCCTGACCGTGCCGAAGGCCACCGAACTCGGAATCCAGTTCACCGAGTCCGTGGACATAGGAATCAGCGCCGGAGAGACAAGGAGCATCGGCTACATCCTGACAGGAGCGTCGGAGAACACTGCCGTCAAGGCCTTCGGACAGTACGGCTGGAAAGCCAGGGTGGTCAAGGCCGGGGCCACTATGGGCACGATAGAAGTGACAGCGCCTTCGCCTCTGGAAGAGGGCGAGATCATCGTGCTGGTGTACGAAGGCGACTCCAAGACAGTCGTGCGCATCCTCAACTTCGTGAAAGGAGTGATCACGGCCCCGCAGGCTTCATATTCATTGATAGGAAAGGCTGAGAATCTGATGGTGCCGGTGCAGACCAATGTCGACTACTCCGTCGAGATTCCCCAGGAGGCCACGTGGCTGACCTACACAGGTTCCGTTCCCGGCACGAAGGCCATGCGTTCCGACAGTCTCAGCTTCCTCTTCGACAAAAACATCGGACCCGACATCAGGACAGCCGTCGTGACCGTGAAGGACGGGTCAGGGAACAACGAGGTGAAGATCACTTTCACACAGAATGTCTGGGACTACATCGACTTCACCGACAACAATCTCAAGGCGGCGCTGGTGGCAGATTTCGACAAGAACGGCGACGGGGAGATCTCCATCTCCGAAGCCGCGGCCGCGACCTCGGTCTCAGTGGCCGGGAAAGGCATAAAGGATCTGACGGGCCTTGAATATTTCAGCAACATCACAAGCCTTGACTGCTCCGGCAACTCCATCACTTCGGTCAGCCTCGGCGGCCATCCGAACCTCAAGGCCCTCAACGTGTCAGGCAACTCCTTGACAGACATCGATTTGAGCGGAGTATCCCTGACGGCTCTGAACTGCTCAGGCAACAGCCTGACATCCCTCGACCTGAGTTCCCAGACCTCCCTTTCGACCCTCGACTGCAGTTCAGTGACCGGTCTGACGACCCTTGACCTGACTTCCTGCGCACAGACACTCGAGACGCTGAACGCCAAGGGATGCACCTCCCTGGCGACCATCTATGTGCTTAAAACCCAGACCATCAAGTCACGCTCGACAGAATCCGCCACGAAACTTCTTGTGCCGACCCCGGACGGGACGGTGACCACTCTCCAGACCCACACGGTCGGAAACGGAGTGCGCTTCGTCGTCATCGGCGACGGCTTCATGAAGAACACAAACGCTTCTGAATATGACGGGGGCCGCTCGAAGTTCGACACCTGGGCGAACACCGCTATGGAGGCCATCTTCGCCGAAGAGCCTTACAAGACTTTCCGCAACAGGTTCGACATCTATTCCGTGGCCGTGGAATCCTCGACCGAGACCTTCGACGGCACGACTGCTATCGCCTGCAAGTTCGGCACCGGCACATCCATCAGCGGCAACACGGACACGGCTTTTTCTTACGCCAGCAAGGTCAGCGGAACAGAACTGAACAAGACCGTGGTTCTGGTCATCCTCAATTCCACGAAATACGCCGGCACCTGCTTCTACTGGTCGACCGGCAAGGCTGTGGCCTACATTCCGATGGCATACGGGAGTGCCGACAGGTTCGGTCAGCTGGTCCGCCACGAAGCCGCAGGCCACGGGTTCGCCAAACTGTCCGACGAGTACAGCTACTCGGGGACCATCCCCTCCAGCGAGGTGCTGTCCCACAAATGGTGGTACGCCGTCACCGGAGCCGGAGCGAACGTTGACGTGACCTCCGACCAGGCAAGCGTGCATTGGGCGAAATTCCTCTCCGACTCCCGTTACACCGGTCAGGTGGGGGTCTACGAGGGGGCCCTGACCTACCAATACGGGGCCTACCGCCCTACTCAGAGCAGCATAATGCGCTACAACACAGGCGGCTACAACGCTCCTTCAAGGGAAGCGATCTACAAGAGGATAATGACAATCTCGGAAGGCAGCGGTTGGGAATATGACTACGAAACCTTCGTGGCCTACGATGCCATCAACCGTTCCGTCTCCTCCCAGGCCTACTACCGGACCCAGACCGACGCCATCGACGAGGCGACCTTCATTCCTACCGCTCCGCCTGTCCTTGTGGAATAGACGGTTGACGGGCGGGATGCCTTCACGACATCCGGCCGGCTGATCGTCAGCGTGTGAAACGGCGGACGAGAGTTCCGAGAAGGATGAGGGCGGCCATCAGGGTGGCGATGCGGCCCACAAAGTCGCCGTGGATGACGAAGAAAGTCTTGTCGTCCCGCAGGCCTACCTTGCCGGCGAGAGTCTCGGGAGTCCACCAGGACGTGCTGTCCACCACTTTCCCGGACGGATCGATGATCGCGGAGATGCCGGTGTTGGCGCAGCGGGCCACCCAGCGGCGGGTCTCGATGGCGCGCAGACGGGCATAGGACAGATGCTGGACATAGCCAGGAGTGTCACCCCACCAGGCGTCGTTGGTGATTACGGCCAGCATACGGGCGCCGTTGCGGACATAGGCGGTGCAGTACTCCCCGTAGACAGATTCGTAGCAGATGGCGCAGCCCACAGGAACAGTCCTGACGAGAGCTGTGCTGTCATATTCAGTGAAATGAAGAGGGACTGTCTCCTTCTGTCCGATGTCGCGGCCCATCACCCCTCCGAGCCAATCGTCCACCTTGCAGAAGAAGGCGGGATAGGGAGTCATCTCGACACCGACCACAAGTTTACTTTTATGGAATATCTCGGGAGCGGCGGACGCGGATAGCATCAGCGCCGAATTGTGCGACTCGCGCCACAGTCCTCTGCCGGCGGGTCTCGCCGTGTAGGACGGCCTGAGAGCCCTGTGCAGGAAGGTCGCCGAGGAAGCGCCGACAAGCAGGTCAGCCTTGGGATGTTCCTTCAGGAATTCCGTGAACCGGGTCACCGACGGACTTGCGGGGATGTCATTGGTGACCACATCCCACATAAAGGTCTCCGGGGCTATCAGAAGAGTGGGGACACTGTCGTTGATTTCTTGGAACTGACTCAGCAGCAGTTCATTCTGCTCCACCTGGGTCATCCCGCCGAATTTGTTGTAAGGGTCTATGTTCGGCTGCGCCATAAGCACATCCAGAGTCTCGTCCGAGGCCGAGCCAGGCATCAGGAAGGCAGACAAGGCCGGAGGGGCGATGAAAAGAGCCAGCACGCCGGTGACCGCGGCCGTCCTGGCCTTCCAGTTGAAGGTCGCCCAGCGTCCGCCCGCAAGCGACTCCAGAATCCCGAAGACTCCGAGGTTCGAGGCCCACACCAGCAGCGAGCCGCCGAGCGAGCCGGTATATTCATACCACTGCACCCAGTCCGTCGTGCGGGCGAAGGCGTTGCCAAGCACCAGCCAAGGCCAGCTGATCTGCGCCGAGGTGAGGTACCACCGCTCCCAGGCGATCCAGGCGAAGGCGAGGAATATGTAGGGAAGCGCCCCGGTGAGCCATTTCCTGCTCCAACGGAACAGGCCGAAAATCAAGGACATCTGGAAGGCGTTGGCAAGAATGGCGAATATGCCGCCGCCGATGGTGGCGTTGCAGACCCAGAAGGTCGTGGCCGCGTTCCAGAGAACGAAACAGAGGTAGTGCCACCAGCAGAAGCCGCGGATCTCCTCCTTCGTGGCGATGTCCTCGGCCCAGAGCAGAGGCACGAACGCGATCAAAGACAACCAGCCCGTCCCGTCCACGAGGAACGGAACACTAATCAGCGCCGCCGAGAGAACGACCAGCAAGGAAAAACTAAAATTTCTACCCATCTCGCGAAGTTATCACAATTCTAAGCAAAATCAGCCGGTCGGACAGAATAAAATTCACCGGATCAGAACTTGAACTCAGTGCCGATGTTCAGCACGAAACGGTTGTCGTGAGGGACTCTCACACCATCCTTCGTCTCATAGCGGTGGGTCATCCTCCAGAAAGCGTCCACCCTGATGAACCTGAGAATGTTCGTGACACCCACTCCCATCTCCACATAAGGACGGTTCAGTTTGTTCATCTTCTCAGGGAAGTACATCACCGCCCCGAACTCCGGGGCCCCGGCGATGCCGTTGTTCTCCCGCCTGATCGTTCCGTAGGCCGCCCTCAGGGAAAAGACCTCCCTCCACTGCAGACGCTTCAGCAGAGGAATCTTGCCGAGGAAGAAGCCCTTGAAATTATGCTCCCAGAACAATGTCGTCCACAGGTCCGAGGCGAACTCATAGTAGTCCATACAGGCGAAGGAGTCCTTGCTGAAGGTGTAGGTGCCGTTGCCCTCGTGGATCTTCAACATAGGGTAAGGGACTGTGCCGACCACCGTTCCGGCGTTGAAGTTGAACTTTGACACTCCCAGCGGAGGCAGCGTCAAGGTGTAGGCCACAGAAAGTTCGGGACGGAAGTAAGTATATTCATTCTTCCCTATGCCTTTCATCGAGGCGAAGAGGTCGATGGTCACGACAGGGTACTTGGAGTAGACATAATGCTTCTCGAACGGGGTGCGGGTCACTATCTCCTCCTTTGAGATCCTGGCCTGGAGATGGGCCTGGTTGTATCCCACGGAATTGAAGACCTTCCCGTCGGGGCTGACCATCGGCACGAACGGGTTGGAGAAGATGCGGCGGCTTTCCAGAGCCACGATAGTGTTCAGGTTCTGCGTCCACTCCTTCTGGAAAGAGAGGGCGTAGTCGTTCACAAGGCTCATTTTCTGGCTGTTGACCTTCGACAGCACCGAGGTTATCACATTGCCGCCGCCATAGACCGATGATCCCTTGCCAAGCTGCATCACGTCGTGGACATAGGACAGAGCGAGCTTGCTGGTCGGCTGGTTGTTGAACATGTACTCCACGGTCCCGCCTCCCTTGAACATCCTGTCCTTGAAGCCGTAGGCCCCGTAGCCCATAAGCCTGACCTTGCGGCTCAGCTTCTTCGTCGTCCTGACCCCGAGCTGCACCCTTGACCCTTCCAGGACATTGAAGCTGTAGAGCGATGAATATGGTCCGAAACCTACATACTTGGTGTTCAGGTAGCCGTTGATGAACATATCCGCAAGGGCGTAGATGTCCTTGTACAAAGGCACGTTCTTGATGGAATCCACCATGTTGTAGATGCCCTGCTCCTTCTCGCTGAGCGGGTACGGACGGGCGGCGCTCCAGTAAGCCTCATCATTGTTGATGACATCCTTGCCGGCCTGCACCTGCGCTTTGGCGTCGTCCCTGAAAGTCGTCGTGAATTCCGGATCGGAATAGTCTATCTGCCTGTTGCCCAGGAAAGTCACCATCTTCGAAGAGTCCCGCATCGTCAGAGAGAAGTCGACGTACATCCTGTCCTGCTTGTAGAACCAGAGGGAATCGCCGAGCCTTCTGTTCTCCACATCTATCGCCAGGTCCCTGACCCAGTTCACGTTGCCGCCTTTCTTGAGCCTCGCGTGGATGGACCTCAAGGCATAGTCGCCGGCGTCCAGGGACATCTCTCCGTCGAAAGTCGGCGAGGACACCCATTTGGAAGGATGGAACCTCACCTTGTAAGTCTTGCGGCCATCGATGGCAAGGCTGTCCACCAGATAGTAATTGTAGTAGGTGAAGCCGGAGGACGAGAGCGGCGAAGGGATTTCCACCTGGAAGATGTTGATGAAATTGTCGTAGAAGTTGGTCTTCACGTACATGTTGCCGGTGAACTGGGCCAGCACCGGGTCGTTGTCCACCCCGGAGATCCTTGTGGCCTTGATCACCTCCCTGTTCGAAGGCGGATCCTTGCGGTGGTAGTACCGGGATGTCGTCTCGGAGATCAGGAACGGCAGGAAAGGCTGGCCGGAGACCACCGAAGTGTCAAGATAGTCATAGATGAAATTGAAGTCCTTCGGCAGCAGGCCTCTGATCACCTTGGTCTCCGGATTCGTGATGTCAAGCTCCATCCTGGTGTACACGTCGCAGCTGTACTGACGGTGCCTCTCGGGGTTGTTCCGTTCCTTTGCCTCGTCCACCTTGCGCAGGATCGAGCGGATGTAGCTGTCGTCAGGTTTCACGACGGCGGCGGCAAGTTCGTCTACCACAGGCCGCAGGGAGAACGTCACCTCGTTGAACTGGCTTCTTCCTATCTTCACGATCTGCTCCTCGTAGCCGAGGATGGTGGCCGAAAGCATCGTGAGAGTGTCCCTGGTCTCAAGCGAGAAATTACCGTCAAGGTCAGTCGAGACACCGACGGTCGAATTCTTGAAATACACTCCTGCGAACGGGATGCCCTCCCCCGTGACCGAATCCACGACGCGTCCCTTGACCTTCGTAGCCTGGCCGCAAACGTCCGGACAGAAGCCGAGGATCAGGAGGATAGTTATCGCTAGATGGATTAAGTTATGTTTTAAGCGGGGCAGCATCGTAAGTTCATTTTGTCATAGGCGGAGCCGCCGTCACCGTATCCGGTCGATTTTCAACTGCTGTATCTTGTACCGGCCGCCGCAGTCGCTGACGAAGATCGTGACCTCGAAGACTTCTCCGCCGGCGTTCAGGAAGCCCAGGGCGAATTTCGAATTGGACCTCGACGCCAGATGGCGTATCTCGAAGGAGCGCGGGGTGTGGCTGTCGAAGAAGGCCTTCAGAATCTGTTTCGCCTGGTTCTTGCTGGAATCGTTGGTCGTGGACATTATCGTGATCTCGAGATTGTCGTCGAACCAGAAGGAGAGGCTCTCGGCGTCGCCGACCGCAAGGTATTTCTTGATCGGGACGAACACGTCATAGTTGTCGGCGGATGCGGATCCGCCGGCGAAGAACATCATCACGGAACAAACCGCGAGCATCTTTGCAACGACTCTCATAGCAAACCTCATCAGAATGCAAATTTCAAGCCACCTCCATACGGCCTCCACTTTGAAAAGTCAAAACACCTTGTTATTTTTGTGATTTAAGTTTCGTATGTGCGAAACGCCTTATTTCCCGTCACGGCAGTGACGGAGCAAGTCCCCTTCCCGAGGAAGGGGAT
>CAVJKE010000060.1:0-9116 GCA_963649695.1 bacterium | reverse complement strand
ACATACAAAACAGAATTGCACCTGTAAATCATCAGAAAGGTTTTCCGAGCAAATCTGCTTCGGACTTCGGACTTCGGACTTCGGACTTCGGACTTCGGACTTCGGACTTCGGATTTCGGACTTCGGATTTCGGACTTCGGACTTCGGACTTCGGGCTTAGGATACACCATATCGGGTATCGTTGCGGATAATCAGTTATCCGAAGATATAGACCCATACACATACCAGGCGGCAATTTTGGTGATTAACACAATAATGACTAAATTTGCAAGTTTTCATTTCGACGGCAAAGGCCTTCGAAGTAACTTGCTAAAAGAGTGTATTTGAAAGATATACTGAAAGTTGCCCTTGTGGCCTTGACGCTGGCCGTGTGTGGATGCGGCGGTCTGGACACCCCTGTGCCGGGCCGGAAGTCATCATCCGCCGAGGTCGTGCTCGCCGTCGGACAGAGCCGGAGGACCAGAACGGCCTATGACGCTGACACCAAGTCTTTTGTCTGGCAGCCGGGCGACAATGTCTCGGTCTGGGCGGAATCCACTTCCGGAACTTTCGCCCTTGAGGGAACTTCTTTCAGTCTGCTGGCCAGGAAGGCTGACAACGCCTCGGCCTACTTCACGACCAAGCTTGACTCCCCGATGGCTGAAGGAACATATTCATACTATGTGACTTATCCTGTGCCGGAGAGCGTTTCCGGCACGACGGCGACCTTCACCGTGCCGACGCTCCAGGATGGCAAAGGGACCGGCGGAGTCGACATCCTCGTGGGCGAGCCTGCGCAGGGCGGGGCACTTCAGACGGTCGCTGAAGGCGGCGAGCCTGTGGCCGAGGACGTTATGAACATCAAGATGAAACACCTGCTCCATTTCCTGCGTTTCTATGTGCCGGAAGGCTGCAACGCGTTCGGCGAGCCGGTGACGACCATCGAGTTCTCGATGCCTAAGAATATAGCAGGCCAGGTCAGCGTGGATGTCACCGACGCTTCGACGGCCGCCTTGTCCGGCGGCTCTTCGTCAATGACCCTTGAACTTGCCGATCCGCTGACGGATGAAGCCTCGTCCGTGGCCGTGGCCGGAATTTTCCCGCCTTCGGAGGCATATTCAGACACGGACTTGATGACGGTGAAACTGTACTCGGAGAACAAGGAGGCGGATGCGTCTTCCGTGTCTCTGGCCGGAAGGACTTTCGCGGCGGGACACATAACTCCTGTGCCGTTGAAACCTACTGGCGTGAGAAACAGGTACTGGCTGAAGTTCACTTTCGCCTCGAACAATCTGGGTGAGGATCCACAGAAAATCACCCTTACCCTTGCGGACGGCTCGGCCTGGCCGGACGGAACATCAAGCGCTCTGGCGTGGGAAGCCTCGGATGGCGGTACAATCGATGTCGGTGACTCATACGTCTTTGTGACGTATGACGAATCCGCCTTCAGGTCCTTGTCGTCCAAGAGCGTGACTGTCTCATATGAGTCGGAAAGCGCCATAGTCTCTGAAACGCTGTCGCTCGGTGACCTGTCTTCAGTGTCGCACGCTTCATATTCAGTGAACTGCCCTTACCTCTTCTTCGAGGATTTCAGCACCGTGGAATCCTTCAGTTCAAACGACACCTACGGTATCTCCAGCGCAGGAAGCAAGTCCGCCCACTCTTTCCTTGACGGATGGAGCGCGGCCAGGGCAGGTGCGCAGGCCGGAAAAGCCATCTGGATCGCCTGCAGACGTGAAACCGGACTCGCCAACTACTCAGCCAGAGCCGACTCGCCGTTCCTGTCCGGACTCAAGGATGGCAAGACAGTCAATCTTGCGGTGCAGTTTGACTACTCGATGAACAGGCAAGGCACGCCTACGATTTCGCAGACCGTCTACTTTGGATGGATAACGACAAGCAGCAGCCTGAAGAGCGGCGATGGCACTGGCACGTTCCCGGTAGAGTTCAGCATCAACGAAACCACCGGTTCATACGACAACATAGACCATACCTACAACGAATCAGGTGATGTGACCCTGAAAGAGGTTAAGGCACCACTCAGACTTAGCTGGAGGACGGTTCCGGAAACAAACTGGGGAGCCAACAACAACACCTGCTGGCTCTACATAGACAACATAAAAGTGAAGATAAAGAAATAATCAAAATTATGAAAATCAACAGATTGATGCTTGGAATGCTGGCGCTGACGATGATGTCGGTGTCCTGCTCCAAACAGTCGGACGGAGGAGTCTCTTTCTCCCTGGACACCGACCTCGGCGTCCTTGAGCAGACGAGAAGCAATGTCTCCGACTACACGACCCTGCCTTCTGCCGGCGATTTCACGATCGTCCTGACCGGCGGCGACGGCAACGAGATCTACAACGGTCTTCTGAGCGCCTACAGCGAGTCTACCTCGCTCAAGGCTGGAAACTATTCGGTGAAAGCTAGTTACGGTTCGGTGAGCGATGAGGGCTTCGACAAGCCTTGCTTCACAGGTGAGAAGACTTTCTCGATCACGGGCGGCGGCACGACTTCGGTGACGATTCCTGTCTCCCTTGCCAACACGATCGTCAAGGTCTCCTGCACTGACCTTTTCAAGACCTACTACACGGCATATTCATTCACCCTGACCACGGGCGCTGGTACGAAGATCGAGTTCCCGCAGGATGAGACGAGGGCCGCGTTCGTGGACGCCTACACGATCTCCGTGTCCGGCACTCTCACGAACCAGGGAGGCAAGACCCAGACCTTCACCAAGGACTACAAGACGAGCCTCTCTTCCAAGACCTGCTACACCCTCAAATTCGACGTGTCGAATGTGGGCGGCGGCAAGGTCACCATCAAGTTCGACGACACGGTCGACGATGTGGAACTTAGCGATGTTGAACTGAACGACTGATTTTGAATATGAAAAAGTTAGCATACGCATTTCTTGCCGCCATCGTGCTTCTGGCGGGTTCCTGCAAGAAGGATGATTTCAGCTATCCCGGAAGCGGGAAGACCGGGACCCTGTCCCTCGGCGGCCTGACCCTTTCGGTCTCTGACGAGCTCCACCAGGTCTCCACAAGGGCGGAGGCCGCGAGCGGCGACTATGTCGTCTTCCTTTACGACAACGCCGAGAAACTTGTCTGGCAGAAGACTTACCAGGAAGTCCTTAACGGCGGAGACATCACCCTCCCGGCCGGCGACTACACCCTTACGGCCCGTTCCACGAGTTCTGAAGTGCCTCAGGCCAAATTCACCGCTCCGGTCTACGGAGTGAGCCAGGATTTCACGATCAAGGCCGGTGTGACCACCACGCTCGGCAGTCTGACCTGCACCCTTCTGCAGGCAGTGGTGACCGTGGGTTACAACGATGATTTCCTGAAGTCTGTGACCGGGGCCGGTTCGGTCTCCGTCGAACTGACCTCGGGCTATCCGCTTGAGTACAGTCTCAACTATTCTGGCGGTACGGTGACCTACGACCGCCGTCAGGGCTATTTCGCAGTTAACGGCGACAACTCCACCATCCTACTAACTTTCAAGGGTTCGGTGGACGGCAAGTCCCAGAAGATGAAGACATCCATCACCGGAGTCAAGGCGAGGGACTGGCACATCGTCACCATCATGAAGAAGGTGGACGCTTCCGGTAACGCAACCTTCGCGATTGACATCGACGGGCTTGTCGAGGACCTTGTCCTTGAGAACGTGGTCGATGGAGTGGAGGAAGGCGACGGCTACGATCCTGACGCGCCTGCGGGCGACGGCGGAATCGAACTTGTCAGCACCAGCTCCTACGACATCTCCCAGCCTGTTGTCGTGCCTTCGACCGGCTCCTTCGCCTTCACTATGCAGGCCAAAGTGCCTAACGGAGTGCGCAAGTTCACCGTCGACATCGCTTCGACCAACACCGACTTCATCAATTCGGTCAACACGGTAGGCGGCACGACCCTCGACCTGATCAATCCTTCTGACGCGGCTCTCGGAGTGTTCACGATCGTTCCGTTCCCTCATGGATCCGACCTTGCCGGCAAGACCACCATCGACTTCGACCTTGCCAACGCCCAGACCCCTCTGCTTGCCTTCCCTGGCACGCACACCTTCACGATGAACGTGGTCGACAACAAGGGCTGCCGCAAGAGCATCGCCATTCAACTTCAGGTTCTTTAAAAAGAGGAGGAATGACAATGATGAAAATGATTTCAAGAATATTCCTGGCCGCCTCCTCGGTTCTCGCCCTGGCGGCTTGCAACCAGGAGCTCTGGCATACAGACGGCGGCGGGGCGCTCACCCTCGACATCAGGATGGGCGAGGCCGCGACAAGGGCCGCTATGAGCCAGGACGAGCTGCTTTCCTCCGCGAAAGTGAGCATCTACAAAGGCGACTTCTCGGGAAAGGTGCGTGAATATGTCTACTCACAGATCCCGCAGACGATCTACCTTCCGGCGGACGACTACCGTGTCGATGTCGTGGCCGGAGAGCAGGCCAAGGCCGATCCGGCTGTGGCTTCCTGGGACCAGATGAGTTACAAGGGGTCATCCGAGGTGAAGATCACTTCAGGCACGACCAGCGGAGTCACTGTGACGGCGAAGGTGTGCAACATCATCTCCAACATCAGTTTCGACCAGAGCGTGGCCGACACCTTCACCGAAGGGTCATATTCCTGCACCGTCAGCCTCGACGCCGACGATGCTTCGCAGGGCCTGACCTACACGGCTTCGGAGAGCGGCAAGGATGCTTTCTTCATCTCTTCCGGCTTCGAGCCTTCGCTCTACTGGAAATTCACCGGCACCCTGAAGAAGGACGGCTCGACTTTCACAAAGTCTGGCGAGATCTCGTCGGTGGAATCCGGCAAGCGTTACAAGATGGCGTTCAAGTACACTGAGAAGGACGGCCTTCTCGGCTTCGACCTTCTTGTTGACGACAGCACCAACGACATCTACGACGACATCATCTTCGAGGCGACCTCCACAGGTGTCGCTTCCTCCACCCGCTACGAGGTCTGGGCCGGCCACTTCACCGCCCACGCCGATGTGGATGAGGCGCAGTACGACAA
The DNA here is from genome assembly GCA_963649695.1 of bacterium. Classification (GTDB taxonomy): domain Bacteria; phylum Bacteroidota; class Bacteroidia; order Bacteroidales; family UBA932; genus Cryptobacteroides. Next base: position 4,120 of record CAVJKE010000060.1, on the reverse strand, counting down.
GGACAATGTCTACTTCGAGGTAAGACAGCAGGGGACTGACACCTGGACAACGGTCACCGCCACCCGCGAGTCCGAAGGCTCTTTCAGCGCCGTGGTTTCCGGCCTGAATCCTTCGACCGTCTACGAGTACCGCCTTGTGGTGAAATCTCTTGAGTCCGGCGAGGAGGAGAGGCTTGACGCTCCGTCCACGATCACTACAGAGGCCGCACCGGCTCTTCCTAACGGAAGTTTCGAGACGACCTCCAGCGCCGAGAGCGAAAAGTACGTGTCCTTCTACGATCCAAGTTCTTCCGACACCAGTCTCCAGACGGCCTGGTGGGGCAACGGTAACTACGGCTCCACCCTTGTGGGCTCTTCATCCGTGATCTGCTACCCTGACACGGGCGACAAGATGGACGGCAATCAGTCCGTCTGCCTGCAGTCCCGCTGGGTTGTGGTCAAGTTCGCGGCCGGAAACCTCTTCAGCGGCCATTTCGGCGAACTGATCGGCACGAACGGCGGAACCGTGTTCTTCGGCAGACCGTTCACGGGAAGGCCTACAGCCCTGCGTTTCTGGATGAAATACTCCGGAGGCGTGATCAACAGAGAGGGCAGCGGCGACGACCTGCCGGCCGCGGCCAAGAAGGGCAATCCTGACAAGGCCTCCATCCGTGTCGCTATCGGCACCTGGAACCGCAAGACCTACGGAGGAGACAATGACAGCCCTATCAAGATCGACACGACCGACCCTACCACCTTCGTGGACTTCACCACCGATGCTGCGACGATCGCCTACGGAGAGAAGTATGTCTCCTACGACGAGACCGGCGCAAACACCTGGCAGCACGTCACGCTTCCTCTGACTTACAACAGCACCACAAGCTATCCTACCCACATCGTGGTCAGCTTCGCCGCAAGTATGTACGGTGACTACTTCTGCGGCTACGATGAGAGCAAGCTCTGGCTTGACGCGGTGGAACTCCTTTACGAGTAATCTTCTACGATGCGGAATAGCAGACACATATTCATCCTCGCCCTGTTTCTGTTCCTGTGCGCTTTCACGGCGCGGGGACAGAAGCTGGACAGGGGCATCGATATGTCGACGCAGCCTTGTTTCATCGAGAAAGGGACCTGGATGGTGGGCGGCGGTGCGAGCTATATGCTCCACAATAACGACAATTCCCGCCTTCTCGTGGTCAACGGCATCAAATCCACAGGCTACACGATCTCGGTGAGTCCGGCGTTCTGCTACATGGTCAAGGACAATATGGGAGTCGGAGTCAGATTCGGCTACAAAAGGAATATGCTCCAGCTGGACTCCGCAAAGATGACTTTCGACGACATCGACCTGTCCGTGGCCAACTTCCACAAGATCAGCCACGCCTTCGAGATCCAGGGAATAGGACGCTACTATATTCCTGTAGGGTCGCTGAAGAGGATAGGCCTCTTCAACGAGCTTCAGCTGGCATATTCCTACGGTCAGGGGAAGGTTCTGGACGGCCACGGTGACAAGGTGGACGCTTCCTACGAGACATCCAACTCGCTGGGAATCAACGTCTGCCCTGGATTCATGGCCTTCGTGACGGAGAAACTCGCCATCGATGTGAGCGTGAATATGCTGGGCCTGCAGTTCGACTGGACCCATCAAACGCACAATCAGATTGAAGAAGGGTCCAGAGGCACTTCGCTGGTCAATTTCAAGGTGAATCTCCTGGCCATCGGTTTCAGTTTGTACTATTATCTGTAGGTCTGTAGAGGAATGAAAAGATTAGTGTTGATAGCGGCTTTGACCTTTGTCTGCCTCGGCTTGTCAGCCGGCGGCAAGGGTGACGGCGCTCCCGACGGCCGCGGTCCGGACAGGGTCTTCATGCCTAAGGGCGATTTCTCCGCCGGAGTCTCGTTCTTCTACGTCGACCTGTCCAGCGACAACAGCGAGTACCTGATGCTGGTCCAGAGCCTGGACGCCAACGCCACGATGATGTCCCTGTCTCCGTACCTGGACTACACCTACCGGAACAACAGGTCGGTGGGCCTGAGGGTGAAATATTCATCGGCTAAGGGCGGAGTCAACGATGTCGACCTGTCGCTGCTGAGCGACGACCTGTCGCTGTCCGTTGAGGACATCGCCGCCGACTCGAGGTCGATCCAGACCGAGCTTTACCACAGGGCGTACGCTCCTCTGGACAAGCAGAGCCGCATAGGCGTGTTCACCGACATCTCGCTAGGATATTCAAACACAAGAACTTCCTTCTCCTACAACGCCGAGACTCTTGACTCCTATTCAGTGGCGAGCCGGATCAAGTTCGCGGTGCATCCCGGTCTGATGGTCTTCGTGACCAACAGCATCAGCACCCACGTGTCGATCGGCATCGGCGGCGCGACCTACAACCACGTCGATTATTACAAGAACGGCGAGATCGTAGGCACGAGGGATTTCTCGAAGGTGCGCTTCATGCTCGATGTCCTTGACATCTCGTTCGGCCTGTCTTTCCACTTATAGCCTGTCCAGCAGATGAAAAAAGTCATTCTCATAGTTCTGGCCCTCGTGGTGCTTGTCTCCTGCATCAGGAACGACATTCCGTATCCTGACATCAGGGCGGCCATCACCTCGCTGGAGGTGGAAGGCGCGAAGAAGGTGACCGTCAACAGCGACTCCTACGAGGTCGTGGTCACTCTCGAGGAGGCCACGGACATCGCCAAGGTCAAGATCACGGGAATAACCTTCAATGACCCTGTGGTCACCCCGTCCGAGGATGTCGTAGGGGTGCGTGACCTGTCAAAACCTCTCGGTCTGACCCTTACCGCCTACGGTAATGAATATGCCTGGGCGATCAAGGCCGAGCAGCCGGTGCAACGCTATTTCACTTTTTCCGGTCAGGTGGGCGAGACGGTGATCGACGCTCCCAACAAGCGCGTCATAGCCCAGGTGTCCTCCGACATCACCGACCTGGATGTCACCTCGGCCAAACTCGGCCCGTCGGGCAGCACCACGGTCTACTCGCCGGCCCTCGCGTCTCTCCACGATTTCAGCGATGATGTCTCTCTGACCGTCACCTACAGGGGAGTGAGCGAAGTCTGGACCATCTATGTCGAGCAGGTGGAGGCCGTCGTCTCCATCAGCGCTCCTGACGTGTGGACAAGGGTGGCCTGGCTCAAGGCGACCGGTGTCGAGGGACGCAGAAACGGTTTCCGCATCCGTCAGAAAGGGGATACGCACTGGTTGGAAGTCGAGGATGTGACCTCGGACGGAGGCACTTTCAGCGCCGCGGCCGATGGACTTACTCCTTTGACTGAATATGAATGTGAAGCCTACAGCGGCGATGACACCGCCAGCTGCACGTTCACGACCGAGGAGGAGAAACAGTTGCCTAACTCTGGCTTCGAGACGTTCAGCAACGACGAGTCTTCCAAATACTGTTCGTTCTACGATCCGTCATCCTCTGATGTCACTCTGCAGACCAAATGGTGGGGAAGCGGCAACAAAGGCTCGACCACAGTCGGGTCAAGTTACGCCATCACCAAGCCTGACGGAGACGACAAGGTCGAGGGAGCATATTCATTAAGGATGGAGTCGCAGTACGTGGTGATCAAGTTCGCGGCGGGCAACGTCTTCTCCGGTGAATATGGCGGCAATGTCGGTGTGTCCGGCGGCTGCGTCCGTATGGGACGGCCGTTCACGTTGAGGCCTCGGAAACTGACGCTCTGGCTGAAGTACAAGTGCGGCCAGATCCAGCAGAAGACTCTCGGCGACTATCCTGCCGACGATCCGGTCAAGGTTGGGGACAACGACAGGGGAGTGGTCTGGATCGCTCTCGGCGACTGGGATTTCAAGAAGTACGGCGGCACCGCGGAGTGTCCTGTCGAGGTGAACACCACCAAGAAGGAGACCTTCTTCGACCCTGCCGGAGCCAATGTCATAGCCTACGGCAAGTTCGTGACGGACAAGAGTATGGAATGGACGTATGTGGAGATTCCTCTTGAATATGTCTCCACTTCCCGCCGTCCGACCCACATAATAGTCTCCTGCGCCGCAAGTATGCTCGGCGACTATTTCACCGGCAGCCCTGACTCGATCCTCTGGGTCGACGACCTCCATCTGGAGTATTGATCAGCCGCCGGTCTCCGGATTCTGCTGAACAGA
>CAVJKE010000059.1:0-9127 GCA_963649695.1 bacterium | reverse complement strand
ACTACAACCTGACGCACCACAAACAGATTTGCAGATGTAGAGCATAGGAACGGCTTTCTGTGAAATTCCATAGATGACCTTCGGTAATCCTTCTTGCAACTTTTTTGTGCCAAGCGCGACGCAATATTTCTAATCTGAGCCGACACCGGATAACGATTCCCGCTCCGATGCCACGACCAGAGTCCGGATCCGAAAAAAGCAGCTTCAACCTGTCTTCCGAATATGATTGATTTTCACAATCAGCGCATTTTTAGTAATTTTGTCGTGAGCGGACTCAGAAGGAGCGAGCCTCCAGCCAAAAAAGAGCCGAAGAAGATATAAAGGATTAAAGACAAAGGTCGTATGCTGTACCCTATCGGAATACAAAACTTTGAAAAAATCCGCAGAGACGGATACGTCTATGTGGACAAGACAGATCTTGTCTATAAACTTGCCTGCGAAGGGAATTACTATTTCCTGAGCCGCCCCCGCAGATTCGGGAAAAGCCTTCTCGTGTCCACCCTGGAGGCCTATTTCAAGGGGCGTCAGGACCTTTTCAAGGGACTCGCGCTCGAGCGGCTTGAGCAGGACTGGGAGGAATATCCGGTGCTGCATTTCGACTTTTCCGGAGGGGCCTATATGTCTCTGACCGACCTCACGGAAAAACTTGACAGATTCCTGAGCGGCTGGGAGAAGATTTACGGCAAGGAGAAAGACTATGAATCCCTTTCAGAAAGATTCAGCGCTATAATAGACGCTGCCTACAACAAAACCGGCAAAAGAGTTGTCGTCCTTGTCGATGAATATGAAAAACCGATTATCGACAACATAGATGACCACGACTTGATGGAACAGTTCCGCAGGCTGCTCCAGGGAGTCTATTCCGTCCTGAAAGGCAAAGACGAATTCATCCGCTTCGCCTTCCTCACCGGTGTCACGAAACTCAGCAAGATGAGCATATTCAGCGGGCTTAATAACCTGATGGACATTTCAATGAGCCGTGAATATTCCGGAATCTGCGGCATTACCGAGGCCGAAATGAAGGAATATTTCGACGGAAGCGTGAAGGAGCTGGCAGAGGCTGAGGAACTCAGCGTCAGTGAATGTTACGCGAAACTCGCCCTGATGTACGACGGCTACCATTTCCATCCGAAAGCCGCCGGGGTATACAACCCGTTCAGCCTGATCAACACATTCTGTTCCAAAGAGTTCAAGTTCTATTGGTTCGGGACCGGCACGCCGACATTCCTTATCCGCTACTTGAAACAAAACGGGACCAATCTTGAAAATATATCCCGCGACGACATTCCGGAAGAGACCCTGACCGGGGAAAATTACGATAGTCCGGAACCTATCACACTTATGTACCAGACAGGATACTTGACTATAAAGGGCTACAATCGGGAACAGTTCACTTACACCCTTGACTATCCGAATCTGGAAGTTAAAAGAGGATTCCTCAGCTCCCTGAGTAAGGTTTTCGCTCCTTCTCTGCTTCAGGGTGAGTTCTCGGTCTACAAGTTCCTTGACGACATGAAGCGCGCCGACGTGGAGCGCTTCATGAACCGCTTCACAGCGTTCCTCTCCGGCAACAACTATGAAATCCATGGAGACCTTGAACTCTATTTCCAGAACACGATGTCGGTGATGTTCAGGATGATAGGTCTTGATGTAAAGACCGAGTACCAGACCTCGGACGGCCGGATAGACGTAGTCATACAGACAGACAAATACATCTATATTATCGAAGTCAAGCGCGACCAGAGCCCGGAGACCGCCCTGCAGCAGATAGAGGCCAAAGGCTATGCCAAGCCGTTCCTCGCCTCCGGCAAACAAATCATCAAGCTCGGCATCAATTTCTCCTCCGAGACCCGCACCATCGACGGCTGGAAGATGGCAGAATAGAACCGGACATTCCCTAAGCGGGGCAAACCGTCCATCAGGTCAGTCTTAACCCCCTATTAACAACACCATGGTTATGTCCCCCTGGCGCCAACGGATCCGTCAGGTTGAACTGTTCTACAGTCTTAACCAGGATTAACAGCACCGGGTTTTATGGCAGGGCCATCAGCCCTTACTGTTCGTCAGGGTTGATTTCGTCGTAGTCGACCTCGCCGAAAAGATCGGACATCTTGTCCTGGGCGCGCTTGATGACTTCAGGGGTCAGATGCGTGCGGACATATCCGTAAGCGGCGACCAGCGCGGCAAGGTCATCCGTGAACCCGGCCACGGGAATGGCGTCCGGGATCAGGTCCAACGGGAGGATGAAGTAGCCGAGAGCCCCGATGATGATGCCTTTCTCCTTGATGGAGACCTTAGGGTCCGTCAGTTCATAGTAAAGGATGAGGGCGATGTAGATGAGTTTCGCACCGGCCTTCTTGGCGACGTTCTTGACCTTGTTCCAGAAACCGTTCTCGGAAAAGGAGCCCTGATAGTTATTTAAATCTTTCTCTGTCATAATAACTTCCGATGGAATATCTGCTGATTGCGCACAATCTGAACATTAAAAATTCACCGACATAGGGATAGACATCAGGCACCCTGAAGGGTCTTGCGGACCTCGTCCTTGCCGAAGGCGAACACGTGGTTAAGCACGCCGAGCGAAACCGTGTGAGTCTCGCCGTCAATGGTGATCCGGCCCACGCTCACAACCACATAGTTGTCAACCTTGAGTTTGGAGTCCGTGAACACGTCGACCAACGGCGACAGGATAAACGTGCCGGCCGCATCGATGAGTCCTCTCGCGTCGGCATTATCTTCAGCAGACACAGATTCATCCACAACCTCACCCACCATAGCCTTGATGGCTTCCTTATGTTCCTGCTTGCCAGGGCAAGTGACCGCCAGAAGAATCACGGCGAGAAATGCCGTCACCAGTCCTATCAAAGTTCCTTTCATATCTCTTGAATATTTTGGTTGTCGCAAATTTACAAAAAATATCATAGTCCCGCTGATTTCCACGATTATACGGCCTGTCCGGCGCCAGATGGTCTTCATCGCTTCTTCATACGGCATATTCCATCAGAAAAGGTATCTCAGGTCGGGTTACGACTCAAGACGCAATCGCGGAGACGCTTACAATCCAGCTACAGAATTTCACGGAAAGCCCTGCCTGCGCCATATTGCTGCAAATCTGTTCCGGCAGTTTTAGCGCCATCACCTACCACACGATACCACAAGGCATATTCTGCAATTTTTCCGGAAACAGAATTGCAAAAATAACCGTTCACACCGCCGCCTGGTTGAAGTTCTGTCAGAGGTAGCGACTGACAGGGGCCGGAAAATTCCCAAAATGGACGTGAAGATGACGGGAGACAAAAACGGTTGTGAACTTCGCCGGAAAAGGGTCAAGGCACTATCTGGCGTTCCGATGAGGCTATTTCTGTGTTTCGTTCTTCTAATCGTTATCCGCCGGATTGGTGGCCTCGGCTTTCCCGATGGCTTTTCTGAAGTCCTCTCCGTCAATCTTGATTTTTGTGAAGGAATACGATCCCTCAACTTTTACCTTGATTGATATTGTTTTTATCGGCACCTTAATAGACTCTATTGTCCTAAGGGCTCTCTTGAAGTCATAGGCATCAACCTCAACTTTTCTGCTGATGCCATCGACTTTCACGACAAGTGGTAATGTCTTCAGCATAATATTCTTAGTTTTTGAAGTGTTATAATCAAATTTCCTTTCACCGTCCTGATTTTATCCAGGGGCTCCCGTGCGCAAAAAGGGCTGTTCCGCGCACGGCAGGCCGCCCGAAGCCATCCCGTGCGCAAAAAGGGCTGTCCCGCGCACGGCAGGCCGCCTGAAGCCATCCCGTGCGCAAAAAGGGCGATTCTGCGCACGGCAGGCCGCCCGAAGCCATCCCGTGCGCAAAAAGGGCTGTTCCGCGCACGGCAAGCCGCCGAGCAAACAGACCAAGCCAAATCTGCAGGCCGGCCACCAAGTCAGCGGCCTTAACGCAAAAGTGTAGCCTGGCGGAGATCAGCGGGGAGGGGGTGGATGACACCGGAGCGGGTGCAGACGAAGGCGGCCACATCGACGGCGCGGCGGTGGGCGGCGGCGACAGAATCCCCTTTCAGCAGACCGGTCACGAACGCAGCCGTGAACGAATCACCTGCCCCGACGGTGTCCGCCACCTTAACCTTCGGGGTCGGCAAAGACGAAATCTCCCCGGAGGCATCGTAGATGCCGCTGCGGACCGCCCCCTGCGTGAACAGGACATATTTCAATGAATATCCAGAAACAAGTCTGGCGATGGCTTCATCGACATCCGACGGGAGGCCGTACAGTGACATCAGCAACGGCAGTTCGTTCTCGTTTAACTTGAGGACATCAGCCCTCTTCAGGGACTCGGTTATCACCTCTTTTGAATAGAACGGCTCGCGGATGTTGATGTCGAACACCTTCAAAGCATCCGCCGGGACGGAATCCAGGATATTCATAACAGCCTCGCGCGACCGCTCGCTCCGCTGGGCAAGCGACCCCCAGCACACGGCATCGGCGCCCGAGACAAGGGTGCAGATAGCCGGAGTGCATTCGAGGGCATCCCAGGCCACATTCTCGACAATGTCGTACTTCGGCACGCCGGCCTCGTCAAGGATGACAAGCACCCTGCCGGTCGGCAAGGCGTTGCGGGACACGTAATTCAGATCGAGGCCGGTCCGTTCCAGCTCCTTCAAAGTCTCATCGCCGAGCGCGTCGTCTCCGATGGCGGTGACCGGATAGGCCTCGGCCCCCAGTTCCTTGGCGAAATAGCAGAAATTGACCGGCGCTCCGCCGAGCCTTCTGCCCTCCGGCAGACAGTCCCAGACTGTCTCCCCTATTCCTACGATTGTCATAAGCTTATTTTCAAGTCAAATGAATATCTCCAGCTGACAGAAGGGAGGAAACACGACAGATTCAAGTCAATTGCCTAACGTCCGCTATTTCCAGCCCTGGGCGAGAATCGGGTGCTCGAGGCCGTCGGGAGAGACGAGGACAGAGCCGACCTCCGGCTGGGCGAGATGGCCGATGATGTCAAAGGTCTGGAAATCACGGCGGAACGCCTCCAGAGACAGGATAGGAATCACGAACAGAAGCCTGAAATCATCGCCGCCGTTCATCGCCGCGGAGACAGGATCGATGTCCAGTTCCTTGCCGGTGGCGAAGCTGTTGCCCTCGAACGGAATCTTGTCGGCGTAGATCTTGACCCCGAGACCAGACTCCCTCTCAAGACGCTTCACGGCATCCGAAAGTCCCTGCGACACCAGAAATCCGAGCGAAGGATAGATGCCCGCCTCCTCAAGCCGGGTGACCGTGGACGGGCTGAGTTCCGGCTTCAGATAGCTGCCTATCAGCATCTTGTACTTCTCCAGATCCGGCTGCTTCATCGCATTGCCTGATTTCACGAACTCCTCTTTGCCGCGCTCCAGAAGACGCTGGCCGAGGAAGGCCGCACCGAGACTGCCCGACACGCAGACAAGGTCCTTGCTCCGAGGTTTCACGACACGTCCCTTCGTCAGTTTCAGCTCCTCGCCCACGGCGCACACGCTGACCACCAGCCCGTTAGGAGACGGCACCAGGTCGAGGTCCACGGCAAGATATTCAAATTCTCTGGCGGCGGCGACCACTCCCTGCCACAGTTCCTTGATCTGTTTGAAGTCCAGTTTGGCCGAGACCCCGAGCCGCACGCCCAGAGTCCGGGGATGCGCAAGGGCGGCGTGCAGTTCACCCGTCACAGCCACAACGCATTTGTAGCCAAGGTGTTTCAGCGGGAAATATGTCAGGTCGAAGTCCATTCCTTCCACGAAGACCCTCGCGGCCTGGCGCACTACGCTGCCGGCGGCAGGCTCGAAGCCCGTCTTCTCCTGGCGCGAAAAACCGCACCCCTCGAAAAGAGCGTCCACAGCCTGCACTTTCCCATATTCATAAAAAGTCTCTTCTGCCATAACGAATCGATGTTAACCTGACAAAATTAGCATAATTTGTCAAAATGAATGACTAAATTCGCGGAAAGCGCGCAAAAAAGAGCGCGCCGGAACACTTCCAATAAAAACATCAATGAATATGAAAAAGATAACCCTCATCCTGCTGGCCGCTCTCACCTTGCTGCCGGCAAGCCTCTCCGCCAAAAAGAATGCGCCCGGAGACATCGTCGTGATTTCCTACAACATCCGCGTCGGGACGGCCAAGGACGGCACCAACTCCTGGAGCTACAGAGCCCCTGCGACGGCGCAGATGATCCTCGACCAGAAACCGGACATCTTCGGACTCCAGGAAGCGGTCGAGGCCCAGCTGGAATTCATCAATGAATATTGCCGCGGCTACAAGGGCTTCGGAGTTGGCCGCGAGGACGGCAAGGACAAGGGCGAGCACATGTCCATCTACTACAACAAGAAAACCATCAAGATGCTCAAGTGGGGGACATTCTGGCTTTCAGAGACTCCGGAAGAGCCTTCCAAAGGCTGGGACGCGGACTGCATGCGTTCGGCGACCTGGGCTCTGCTGAAGGACAAGGCCAGCGGCAAGAAGTTCTACTACGTCAACACCCATCTTGACCACATTGGCTGGGAGGCCCGCAAGAACGGCCTTAAACTGATCGTGGACCGCATCGACAGCATCAATCCGGAACATTACCCGATGATCCTCACCGGCGACTTCAACATGACGATCGACCGTCCGGAGTTCGACGACCTCAAGAAAATAATGAAGAACGCCCGCGAATCGGCGGTGAAGACCGACCACTCCTACACCTACAACGGCTGGGGTGACAAGAGCGAGTTCAAGATCATCGACTACATCTGGTACAAGGGCTTCAGCAGCTGCACCGAGTACCAGACCATCACAAAGGAGTACTACGGAAGGAAGTACATCTCTGACCACTACCCTGTCAAGGCCACGCTTATCTTCTAAACCGGGCCTGAGGTGGACGGTCTCCGTCACATGAAAAAAACGCTTGCGGCAGCCATAGGCATAATGGCGGCCGCCGGTGTTGCCTGCGCCCAGACACAGAAGGAACTTCTGGACGAACTGGACAGGACGATCGAGGAGGCGGAAACTTATGTCACGGCCAAAGAACTGCGCATCAAGACCATAGAGAATTCCCTCCACTCCCGCGGAGTCTCCCCCGAAAGGCAGTACCTGATCTACGGCGAGCTGTTCGACGAGTACCAGCCCTTCAACTACGGCGAGACCGCCGAGGTGGAATTCTCACTGCCTGTCTCCGACCTCGCCTTCTGGAACATCGATGACAAGTTCGTCGTGGAGCCTGGCGATTTCCTTCTCTGGGCGGCCACCGACTCCACTTCCGGCGAACCTGTCGGATTCACGGTCAGGTAGACGGCGGGAATCCGGACGGTTTCCTTCTCCGGGCGGCCGCCGGCTTCTCAGACCAAGGCGCGGATGATCTCGTCGGAGGTGAAGAAACGGCTCTCCGGAATCCGGACTCTCTCCCCCGCCCTTTCCAGCGAACCCTCGGCGAGAAGAGCGTCCACGACACCCCTCTCCGTCAATGAATATAATTCCTCAGCTTCCAGGCCGAGGTCCGTCCGCAGAGAAAGCATTATCCTCTCGACCCTGATGTCCTCCGGCGTCAGGGTCTCTGAGTTTCTTGAATATGTCACCAGCTCTCCTGACGGGTTTCCAGCGAGGTCACCGGCCGGAGAAGCGGCCGGATTTCCGGCCTTTCCGCCGGACGACCTTCTGTGCGGAAGGGTCTGGCTGTTCCACGAGCGGACATCTCCGCTGAAGGAATGCGCCCCGGGGCCGAGGCCGATATACGGAACTCTCATCCAGTAGGCGCTGTTGTGGACGGCCTCGAATCCCGGCTTAGCGAAATTGGAGATTTCGTAGTGATGGTAGCCGGCCCGGGCAAGAATCCCGCAGAGGATGTCGTACTGCCTGCGGCACCGCTCTTCTGAGGCCTCGGCATAGCGCCCGTCAGCCACCATACCGGCCAGGGCGCTGCCCTCCTCTATCGACAGCTGGTAGGCTGAGATGTGTTCCGGAGCAAGGGCCACGGCCTTCTCCACCGTGTCCCTCCAGACCTCGTCCGTCAACTGGGAGATGCCGAAGATCAGGTCCAGGCTGATGTTGCGGACTCCGCTCCGGCGGAGGATCCGGAAAGCCTCGACGGCCCGCTCCGAATCGTGCCTGCGGTTCATCCAGCGCAGGATTCCGTCGTCGAACGACTGGACTCCCATACTCACCCTGTCCACTCCAAGGGCCAGAAGGCCGCCGACATATTCATCACCCTTCCCGACGATGTCCTCCGGGTTGACTTCGACCGTGAACTCGTCGAACTGACCGCCCGACCGCCCGACCGGCTGTCCGCCCGGCTGTCCGCCCTTAAAACCGCCGTCAAGACCGTTGCCAACGCCGCCTGTCAAGGCGGTCACCGCCCCGACGACACGCCGTAAAACACTCAGAGGAAGCACCGACGGGGTGCCTCCTCCGATGTAGAATGACCGCACCGCTGAAGGAGCGGAGATGTTCATTAGGATTTCCTCACGCCTCGAGTCCACCTCAGCGATGACCGCGTCGGCATATTCATTAAAGACAGACTCCTTGCGGCAGACCTCCGAGTAGAAGTCGCAGTAGGTGCAGAAACTGCCGCAGAACGGGACGTGGAGGTAGATCACAGGCTACCTGAGCAGAAGTTCGGTCTTGCCGAGAAAGGCCTGCGCCGTGTAAGCCTCGACCGTGTAGACACCGGCCGAATAGGAAGGGATGTCGTTGAGGTAGATGCTCAGCTCGACCTCCTTGCCCTCATAGTCGACCTCACGGGAAGCGGAGGCGACCATGGTCTGGCCGTTGTACTGGAAAGAGGTCTGGGTGCCGTTGGTGAGCAGAGCCCCGTCAGGATCCTTGACTCTCAGATAGACTCTGACCGGCCCTCTCGGAGCCAGCTCGTTCTCCACAAGGCTGAGAGAAGCCAGCAGTCTTACGACCCTGCTGCTCCTGTCGGTCACCTTGTCCGAACCGTTGTAGGCGGCCACGCTGAGGCCTCTGGACTTGATGACAGAGCCTGCGGCCACCTGGCCGGTGAGATTCTCCACCTGGCCCTTGAGGTCGGCGTTCTCGGCCTTGCTCTCGGCGGCCTCCCTGCGGGCGGCGGCAGCATCGGCCGTCAACTTGTGGTTCAGGGTGTTGAGGGAGTCGATCTGCACGATGTAG
>CAVJKE010000058.1:0-9183 GCA_963649695.1 bacterium | reverse complement strand
TGCGTGGAACGGGGCTTCTGGCGCACGGGAGGGTCTCCGGCAGGGATGCCGTGCGCGAAACGGGCCTTCTGGCGCACGGGAGAGTCTCCGGCAGGGATGCCGTGCGCGAAACAGGCCTTCTGGCGCACGGGGATGATGGCAGGCGGACGGAACAAGAAAGCAAAATTTGTTGTCACCGGACAGGAATAACAGGAAAAATAACTACATTTGTGTGATTAGTGTCCGGATGACGGAACAAAGGGCAATCCCGCTACTGTCAAAGGAGCGGAAATCACCGCCGACCGCCGTCCAAGGCACGGAACGCACTAAAGATTTTCACAAGTATGTACAAGAGAGTTTTGCTGAAACTGAGCGGCGAGAGCCTCGGCGGACCTGCCGGCAAAGGGCTTGACACCGAAAGTCTGCGGAAATATTCAAAAGAGATAGCGCAGGCCGCGAAGGCGGGGCTGCAGATCGCCATCGTCAACGGCGGAGGCAACATATTCAGAGGTCTCCAGGGCCTCGACAAGGGTTTCGACCGCGTCGAGGGTGACAGGATGGGGATGCTGGCGACGGTGATCAATTCGCTGGCGCTCAGTCAGTTCATCAAGGACGAAGGAGTGCATGCCGAGGTCTTCTCGGCGACACCGATGGAGCCGCTGGTCCGCTACTACAACCGCGACAACGCGGTCAAGGTGCTGGAGGAAGGCGGGGTCGCCCTCATCGCCGGAGGCACCGGAAGCCCGTTCTTCACGACTGATTCGGGAGCCGCTCTCCGCGCGCTTGAGATCAAGGCCGACGTGGTGCTGAAGGGTACGCGCGTGGACGGAGTCTACACCGCCGACCCGGAGAAGGACCCGACTGCCGTCAAGTACGACGAGCTGACCTTCGACGAGGCAATGGCGAAGCACCTGAAGGTGCTGGACCAGACCGCCTACGCCCTCTGCAATGACGGGAATATGCCGATAATCGTCTTCGATGTGAACGGCGAGGGCAACCTGATGAAACTCATCGAAGGAGAGAAGGTCGGCACTCTCGTGCACAAGTAGGGCCGACCCGTTGAGGCAGAAAACCAGCAGGAAGCCCGCAGGAAGTCGGCCGGGCCGGAAGCCTGAAGAAAGTCTGAAGGGTCGCAAGCCCGAAGAAAGCCCGAAGAAAACCCGAAGAAAGCCTGCCGAAACCTGCCGCGGAAGTCAGAAGAAACCTGCCGCGGAAAGCCATAAACACGAAAAATCATTAACACAATAGACTATGCTTACAGACAAAGCTAAAGAAATCATCGCCGGAGTCAAGTCCAAGATGGAAGACTCAGTGCTGTTCCTTGAGGAAGACCTCAAGACCTACCGCGTCGGAAAGGCCAATCCATCGATTCTCAACAACGTGATGGTTGACTACTACGGATCGCAGACCCCTGTGCCTCAGGTGGCCTCCGTGACCGTGCCTGACGCAAAGACCATAGCCATCCAGCCGTGGGAGAAGAACATGATCCCTGTCATCGAGAAGGCCATCATGGTCGCCAACCTCGGTTTCACCCCGCAGAACAACGGCGAGGTTATCCGCTGCCCTATCCCGCCTCTTACCGAGGACAGACGTAAGGATCTGATCAAGAAGGCCAAGGCCGCCGGAGAGAACATCAAGGTGGCTGTCCGTAACGCGCGCCGTGACGGTGTGGACGCTCTGAAGAAGGCCGAGAAGGCCGGCGAGTTCTCCGAGGATGTCCGTAAAGAGGGCGAGGACGAGATCCAGAAGGCCACGGACGCCAAGGTGAAGGCTATCGATGAACTCGTTTCCGCGAAGGAGAAGGAGATCATGACCGTCTAACTAATCTTTTGATACGGTCCTGCCGCAGAAAATCTGCGGTGAGTGTTCGTTTTCAGAAGGATTTTACTATCTTTGCGGCGTTATGATGATCAGTACACGATTTTATTCTTTCGGTTTTTATTTCTTTTACCGCGGCAGGTAGAGGACCGGACGAGCGTGTGCAGGAATATTCATAAAAAAGGAAGATGAATATGCGGCTGTCCGGGACTTTCCGGGCGGCCGTTTTTAATTTGAGTTCCGCGTGGGCGAAAAGCCTTTGGTGTTTTGCTTACTTGCGGAAATTGCGAAGAACGAATATGAAGAAAATCGCGATACAGGGCTATAGGGGCTGCTTCCACGAGAAGGCGGCGAGGGAATTCTACTCGGCGAGAGGGGAGGAGGTCTCCATCGTGGAGTGCCCGACATTCGAGGGACTGTTCAAGGAGACTGCCGCCGGACACTCGCAGGCCATAACGATGGCCATCGAGAACACGATCTCGGGCGGTCTCATCCCCAACTTCGAGCTTCTGCGCTCCAATCCCTATAAGATTAAAGGTGAGGTCTACATCCCCATACACCAGAATCTGATGGCGCTGCCCGGCCAGGACATCCACGACATCAAGGAGGTGCGGACCCACTATATGGCCATCAACCAGACCCGTCAGTTCTTCGAGCGCAACTGCCCGTGGATCACTATGGTGGAGTCGGAAGACACGGCGAAGAGCGCCATCGACATAGCCAGTGAAGGCCTGAAGGGGATAGGCGCTGTCGCCTCCGAACTCGCGGCCCAGCAGAACGGTCTGGAGATCCTCGCCCGCAACATCGAGACCTACAAGCAGAACTTCACCCGCTTCCTGATCCTCGATGACGCGATCACGGTCCCGCGCCGCGAGATCGACAAAGCTTCGCTCTGCTTCACCCTGCCCCACAAGCCGGGTTCTCTGGCCCAGGTCCTGACGATCCTGTCGTTCTACGACATGAACCTTACCAGGATCCAGTCACTGCCGATCCCCGGGCAGGAGTGGCAGTACTTCTTCTACGTGGACATCAAGTTCGCGACTTACGAGCGCTACCGTCAGGCGCTGAAGGCCGTCAGGCCTCTTATGGACGGCCTCAACATCTTAGGTGAATATAAATCAACGAAATAACAAATAACGAAACAACAAATGGCTATGATCATCAAACCAGCAAAAAGAACGCAGTCCGTTCAGGAGTATTACTTCTCCCGCAAGCAGAAGGAACTTGACGCGGTCAACGCGGCCCGCGCGGCCGAGGGAAAAGACAAGATAATCAGTCTCGGCATCGGAGCGCCGGACGGAATGCCCCCGCAGGCCGCCATCGACGCTTTGGTCGAAGCCGCCCGCAAGCCGGGCAACCACGTCTACCAGAACTACAAGGGACTCCCTGTGCTGAGGCAGGCCTATGCCGACTGGTACAAAACCTATTACGGAGTTGAACTGAACCCTGATGGCGGCATCCAGCCTCTCGTCGGATCTAAAGAGGGAATCCTCCTGATCTCGATGACCTTCGTCAATCCGGGCGACAAGGTCCTCGTCCCGGATCCTGGCTATCCGACCTACACGACATCCTCCAGACTCGTCGGCGCTGAAATCCTGACCTACGACCTGAAGGAGGAGAACCATTGGTGGCCGGACTTCGACGCTCTGGAGAAGATGGATCTCGAGGGCGTGAAGGTGATGTGGACGAATTATCCGAATATGCCGACCGGCGCGAAGGCCACTCCCGAACTTTACCAGAGGCTGGTGGACTTCGGCCTCAAGCATAAGATTCTCATTGTCAACGACAACCCATATTCATTCATCCTTTGCGGCAAGCCGCTGTCGATCCTCGCTGCCCGCGGGGCGCAGGAGTGCTGCCTTGAGCTGAACTCCCTCAGCAAGTCGCACAACATGAGCGGCTGGCGAATCGGAATGGTCGGCGGCGATCCGTCGCTCATCTCGGAAGTGCTGAAGGTCAAGAGCCAGATGGACTCCGGAATGTTCAAGGCGCTGCAGCTCGCGGCGGTGGAGGCCTTGCATCAGACACCCGAGTGGTTCGAGGAACTGAATTCTGAATATGTCCGCAGACGTATCGCAGCGGGCCGGATCTTCGACACCCTGGGGGCTGTCTACGACCACGACACCGCCGGACTCTTCCTCTGGGGAAGGGTGCCGTCAAAGTACGCCGAGAACGGGATGACCGCCGGTGAGGTTCTCTCGCAACGCATTCTGTACAAGGCCGGTGTGTTCATCACCCCGGGCTACATCTTCGGCCGGAACGGCGAGAACTACATCCGCGTTTCCCTGTGCGCCAAATCAGAGACCCTGGACAAGGCCCGCGAGGAGATCGAGAAAGTCATCGATGAGATACTTTAGTCTCCGCTGACATATTCACAAAAGGTAGTTGTTGAGATATTCATAAAGATATTCAATTATGATCGTCGGAATCATAGGTTTGGGACTGATCGGAGGTTCGATGGCGATCGACCTCAAGAGGCGAGGGTTCGCCGAGCGGGTGCTGGGCGTCGAGGCCGACCCCGTGAACGCCGCCGCTGCCGGGAAGATGGAACTCGTGGACGAGATCGTCCCGTTCGAGGACTGCGTGCGCCGCAGCGACATCACCGTGATCGCCATTCCGGTCGGAGCGGCAGTCAAGATGCTCCCGCTGGTACTTGACATATTCAAGGAAGAAGGCTGCGGGAAGAAGATCGTGATCGACACCTGCTCCACGAAGAGCAACATCGTGCGGGCGGTGAAGTATCACCCCCTGCGCGGCCGCTTCGTCGCCACGCACCCGATGGCGGGTACTGAATATTCAGGCCCGTGGGCCGCTATGCCCAATCTCTTCGACGGGCGCGCCTGCATCTTCGCCAACACCGAGGACTCCGATCCGCAGGCCGTCAAATCCATTGAAGGACTGTACGACGCTCTGAATATGCGACCGATTTTCATGGATGCCGACAACCACGATGTGCACACGGCCTACGTGTCGCACATCTCTCACGTCACTTCCTTCGCGCTCGCTCTCACGGTGCTTGACAAGGAAAAAGACGAGAAGCACATCTTCGACCTCGCATCGGGAGGCTTCTCCTCGACCGTGCGTCTGGCGAAGAGTTCCGCCGAGATGTGGGTGCCGATCCTTGAGCAGAACCGCGACAACGTCCTCCACGTCATCGACACCTACCTTGAGAAGATGAAGGACTTCCGCGACGCCATCGCCGACTATGACGGCGAGCGCATAGAAGAACTCATCCACGAAGCCAACAGAATCAAGAAGATTCTGCGGTGATGTTCAGAAAATAAAGATTTATAGATAGTTATGGAACGTAAACTTGACATAGTCCCCGTTTCGCAGTGGGGATTCTTCGACGAGACCATCCCTCCTCTCGTCATCGCCGGTCCCTGCAGCGCCGAATCAGAGCTGCAGATGATGATGACCGCCAAAGGGCTGAAGGAATTCGGCATCCACGTCTTCAGGGCGGGAATATGGAAGCCGCGCACCCATCCTGGATCTTTCGAAGGAGTCGGGACACCGGGTCTGAAATGGCTTCAGAAGGTGAAGAACGAGTTCGGGATGAAGGTCTGCACCGAGGTCGCCAACGAGAAGCACGTCTACGAATGTCTCAAGTACGGCATCGATATGGTCTGGATCGGAGCCCGCACGACGGCCAATCCTTTCCTCGTGCAGGAGATCGCCGACGCCTTGAAGGACACCGAGATCCCTGTGCTGGTGAAGAATCCTGTCAACCCTGACCTTGACCTCTGGGTGGGCGCTCTCGAGAGACTCAACAGGGCCGGAATCAGAAAACTGGGCGTTATCCACCGCGGCTTCTCCACCTCGCAGAAGATTCCGTACAGGAATCTGCCGGGCTGGCAGATGGCCGTGGAGCTCAGGACAATGTTCCCGGCACTTCCGTTCTTCGCCGACCCGAGCCATATGGGCGGTTCCAGAAAGTACCTTAAAGAGTTGTCGCAGAGGGCTATGGACCTTGGCCTCGACGGCCTGATGATCGAGTCGCACTGCGATCCGGCCTGCGCGCTCAGCGATGCCAAGCAGCAGCTTGTGCCGGCGGATCTGAAGACTCTTCTGGAGAGCCTGACCGTCCGTCTGAAGTCGACCGACGACCGTGAGTACAATGAGAACATCGAGCAGCTCAGGACTCAGATCGACGTCATCGACGAGAACCTGCTGATGGAACTCGGCTCAAGGATGAAGATCTCGCGGAAGATCGGCGAGTTCAAGAAGGCCCACAACATCGCCATCGTGCAGTCCGCCCGTTGGGACAGCATCCTGTCCACGATGATTGAGAAGGGTCGTGACTACGGTCTCGACGAGGCCTTCATCACGGCTGTGTTCACCGCCATCCACGACGCTTCCGTCGCCGAGCAGAACAGGATCCTCGAGCAGTAAGGTCCGTGGCCGGCCCGCCATCCCGAGTGGCGGAATCATATTCAGACATAATCGCTCCTGTCACGCTCTCAAGAGGTGGTCCGTGGCGGATAACTGATTGGTAATCAAGCAAAACAGTAAAGGTCTGGTACGGATTTCCGTACCAGACCTTTGCTCATCTGCCATAGAACCAACCGTTTATCTGCCACGGGAACAGAATAACAACCAGAAACAATCAGAACGACCTTTTGTGTAATTCTGATTTCGGAAGAAAACCGGAATAGGCCCTGCGGCATCGTGCGGCTATGGTGTTACCGGAATGGACGAATCAGATTTGCTCACCGTTAGGCGTTAACGAGGCTTTTCGTGCAAATCTGTCGAGACAGATGGTGCTGAAACTCGGCGTTTGTTTAGTCGGATAAACAATTTCATCCCAAATTTGTTTAGTCGGATAAACATCCGCGACGGAGTCTCCCTGCAGGGAATTGCCGTCACTGTCGGTCTTGTCTGAGAAAATCTGGCAGGAGAGAATCTTCACTCCGCCGTCCCGGCCGAGTCTTCAAACGGCTCTTTAACGACCGAAGTCAGCCCCTCCGAACAGGAGAGACTGACTATGGCCATAAGAACTAACGATAAATCAGTTCTTATTTTCGTTTATCGGGCGCTATTGTTTTTTCAGCGTTGTGCCTGCAGCGAACTTTTTGTAATAATAAGTTGTTCTCGCACCTGCAGGATAGCTATACAACTGGATTGTCATGCCGGCGGCCAATGAAATCTCCTTATCCCCGGTATTGAATATGACATCCTGCTTGTAATCGTCGGAGTTCTCAAGTACGACAAAATGGGCCCCTATAGAAGGGAAATTGTAGGCATTGAAAGCCTGTTCAGAATACAGACGGATGGTTTTGTCCGCGGCCTTGTAATACCCGTATAATGAGCCGCCGATAGCCAGGTCTGAAATGTTGGCCGTTTTGGTCGCAGGAATCCTTATGCAGCACTCCGGATAATATTTCGCTATTTCGTCTTCATCCTTTGTGATGTCATATTCCTCTATCTCGAATGCGATGGAACCGTCTTCTGTGGCCCAGCTCCCGAAGTACTGGGAAACAGCATACTCAAGGTCATTGATGGTGATGCTGCACTGCTGGGTTCCTCTGATGACAACGCCGTCTGTGGCGCTGGAAACCAGGTTCAGAGTGAAGCTCTTGCCCTTGGTCATCGCCGGGTTGTAGTTGAGCTTCACATAGATGCTGTCGCTTTTCGTCTTATCTGAATTGACCTTGACCACTCCTCCGGAGTTCGGCTGGCCGTCCTTGTCCACAAGCGTGAAGTCAGTGCCCTGGACCGCGGTCCCGTCGGTGGCGGAGAAAGTGACCGTACACTCGTCAGCTCCGTAAAGGGACAGAGGAATCGCCACGATGCCCGCGTCTTCGTCGAAGCTGTATTTTGTTGTGTTGAATGAGACAAAGTTCTCAGTGACGTATTCCGCCTTGTTGCAGCTGAAAAGTGCAGCCGCGGCGGCGGTCACTATCATTATGTTAAATATCTTCTTCATATCTTTCTTGTGTTTGAAAAATTAAGACTATTCAACGGTGTAACCTTCGTTCTGAACAAGATTGAGGTTGACCTGCATCTCGTAGGTAGGCACAGGCCATACGAAGTGGAAGTCGCTGGCAGACAGCGTCTTCTGGTCATAATATTCACCTTCCTTCACTACCATTTTGGTGATGGCTCCGTCCTGGGCCGCACGGATGGAGTATCCGTCACCCCATCTCTTGAGGCAGCTGAGTCTCAGACCCTCGCCTATGGTCTCGCGGAACCACTCGTTCTTGACGGAAGCTATGGAACCGTCGGTCTCCTTGGCGCCGCGGGCGGCCTGAAGGGTGTTCAGGACAGTCTTCGCTGAAGCCGCGTTGCCGGACTGGGCGTAGGCCTCGGCCGCGATGAGGTACATCTCGCTGATCATGAAAGGCTTCACAGCATTGCCGGCGTTAGGGATGCCGCTGGTCGTGAGTTCCGGATTTCCGATGTACTTTGTGAAGATGTAGAAGTCACCCTTGATCCAGTTGTTGTTGATATAGCAATAGTAGTTGCTGTTGTCGAACCAGACAGCCTTGCGGATGTCACCGTCGTCATAAGCATTCACCGCGGCCGCTGTAGGGATGTAATAAGGACGGTAATACATACCTTTGTCATTGTCCTTCGACATCTGGGTGTAGTAGGAATGGTAGCCGATACCCTCGGTGAGAGAGGCATAGAACTGGACGATGGCCTCGGATCCCTTGTCATTCACGCTCACGTCGGTAAGCTCGGCGGCAGTGGAAGCGAGCTTGTAGGTGCCGGTCTCGATCACCTTCATCGCCGAAGCGGCGGCGTTGGCGTAGTCCTTGGTGTCGATGTAGTAACGTGCGTAGGCTGCGTTCACGGCATCGATGGTAGGGTACAGTGAGTTGGCCTCACCCTTGACACCGGCGAGAAGCACGGCGGCTGAATCAAGGTCGGTCTTGATCTGTGTGTAGATCTCCTGTACGGTGGCCCTTGCAGGACGGGCGGTCTGGTCGTAGACGGTCACGAGCGGAACGCAGAGGTCCGTGGAGGAGCTGCTGCCGTAAGGCTTCGCGAAATGTCTTGCAAGATGGGTGTAGGCGAACGCTCTGCCGAGGAAGGCCTCACCTCTTGCGACAGCGGCTGTGGCGGCAAGCTCGGAAGGGACGTTCCTCGCACCTTCTATGAAGATGTTGAAGCTGTTGATCGCTGAGTAGCAGGTGCTCCAGTTGTCACGGGTGTTGTAGTTGCTAGGGTTCATGTCGGAATCTCCGCGATGGACATCACCGCCGTTGTTGCCGAAGTCCTCGGTGGCGTTGAAATAGTCCATCTGGACATCGGACACCCAGTCCATCACGCCATACTCCAGTCCTCTGAAATTGGCAAGGACATTAGCCCTGAAACCGTCAAGGTCTGACTTGTTCTCGATAATCTTTTCAGGATTATATGAGATGCTTCCCTTAGGTGTGA